>PWVY01000187.1 GCA_003561665.1 Thermoplasmata archaeon | reverse complement strand
GGGCAGCCCCCATCATCGATCACACCGGGGATCAACGGGTACACCTCATCCGTCAACAACACCCCCTCCTGCCCTGGGATCTTCACTGCCGAATGCGTCGCCGGCGGATACGGCGGCGAGTAATCCACCGCGTGCTCCAGCGGCGTCACCAAATCTACACTTGGATCAGGATGCCCCGCGGCGATCTCGCTCGTATCCAGGACAAGGAACCCAGCCCCCAAGTACGAGAGGTACGCTCGATGGCCGTGCGCGTGCAGGCTCACGCTGTGCAACCGCGCGTTCCCTTCCTCGCTTCGATGATCGTCCGGCGGAGCTCGCGGGGTCTCTAGCCCTTCGTCCCGGTGCGCATCCCAATCCAACACGACCTCCACCGCGGCCTGTGCCGGGTCTTGCGTCTCCCTCACGCTGCTTATATCCAAGACGACCAACCCGGGCCCTTCCATCATGGGCGTGGACACGTACAACAGTGCGCGCTCCTCGGGCATGTCCGGATCCACCCAAAGGAACATCTCGTGAGGAACCGCAGCCTCCCCGCTGGCATCCACGCTCGTCCACGTCGCCAACAACGCGGGATCGGAGGGGTCCTCGCTTAGATCATAGAACTTGATATTGCTCTCCTCCGCGGCGTTGGGGCTGCACCCATGAATGATCTCGCTGCAAGGGAAATTCATCACGATGAGAACATCCTGGCCCGGCCATACACGCAATTCACGCGCCGTCATCCCCTCTAAGCCCTGATCAGGGGGCCCGATCTCCCCCACCCGCTCCGGATCGGACGGGTCCTCCACGGACACGATAAGCACGCCAGGATCCGGATGCCCCTCCCCCCCGTCCGTTCGATCCCCCACGTACACATGATCCTCGTAAACGGCCAACGCCGAGTTCATGCCCCGCTCCCCCAGCGGGTCATGGCCTACAAGCTCGAGATTCTCCGCCTGCTCTTCCACCGTGAACGGCGTTGGAAGCTGGGCACCGGCCAAGGAAGCCACAACCAGCAAAGTCACGAGGACCACGGCCAGCGCGAGGGCCGCTCCCAGGCGCTGCTTGCAAAACCCAAAAACCTCTTGCATGTCAAGCCACCGCAAGGAGCACATCGTTTTGACGCTTCGTCCCGCTCCAAGGACAACCCGTAAACACTCCCTCTACCATCCCCCCACGATGGCTCGAATCGCGGTCCTGGGCGGCAGCGGCGACATGGGGCAACACGTGGTCCAAGACCTCATCGAAAACACCCCCCACGAGGTCACCATCGCCGATAAGGACGAACCAACAAGCCAAGCCCTCGCGAACAGCCTCGGCGATCGGGCCCAGGCCCTGCCCGTCGACGCAACCGATCCTACCGAACTCGATCAGATGCTCGAAGGCCACGACGCCGCTGTCGGCTGCATTGGGCCCTTCCACCGGTTCGCACGTCCCATGGCCAAGGCCGCGCTACGGCAAGGCATCCCATACGTGGACCTGTGCGATGACCACGACGCCGTGCCCGAACTCCTAACCCTCGACGAGAACGCTCGCAAGGCAGACACCCCCCTCATCACCGGTCTCGGCTGGACCCCCGGGTTAACCAACCTCATGGCCAAGAAAGCCCATCATGAGATTGGCGGTGCATCCCGGATCCGCATCGCTTGGATCGGCGGAGCCAAGGATGCCCAGGGCCGCGCCGTCATCGAACACACCCTGCACGTGCTCACCGGGAAGGTGCCCAGTTTCGAAGGTGGCGAACCCATCCAGGTCCCCGCAGCGACGGCACCCGAAACCGTGCATTTCCCCGAACCCTTCGATCCTCAAAAAGCCGTGTACTGTGGTCATCCTGAACCCTTGACCCTGCCAGAGAACCTCGAGGGTGTCCAAAGCGTGACCGTCAAAGGAAGCCTCACACCGGCCTGGAACATCACCCTCGCCAAGGCCCTGATCCAGGCGGGCGCGACCAATACCCCAGCTCGGCTCAAGCGCACCGCGGGCATCGTTCACAAACTCGAAAGCATCCTAGGCGCGGGGGGCCATCCAGCTAGCGGCGCTCGCGTGGATGCATGGCCCAAGAACGCCGAAGAACCCTCCACCGGGTTCACGGTCGTTGGCCGTATGGGACGGTTGACCGGGATCCCTGCCAGCATCGGCGCGGACCTCCTCGCTCGAGGAGAAATCACGGAAGCCGGGGTGCACGCTCCTGAGGCTCTTCTCGACCCGGACGCCTTCTTCAGCGCGCTTTCCAAACGCGGCATCGAGGTCAACCCCGCCCCGCGCTAAGCCACCTGGAAGCGATCGGGCCTCCCTGATGAGGAGGGGAGGGCTTTTCTGACGAAGCGCTTTGTGGTCAGCCATGCGCCCGCGCGCTCTTGCCAACGTGAACGGGAGGCCGTCACGGCATCCCTGTTCACAAGGAGCCTACGGGGGCATCGCTCCTCGGGGAGGTGGGGTTCATGGAAGAGCATGCTGACAGGGTCGTTGAGGTCCTCGAAGAGGAGGACTACGTCGCGGTCGCACCGGATACCTTCGTCGGCATCGCCATCCAGACGTTCCGGGAGTTCGAACCGGGGGACGACGAGACGACCATCTACTACCTTTACGTGGTCGATCGGGACGATCGCTTGGTGGGGGTCCTCTCGTTCCGGGAGCTTTTGAACGCTCCGCGAGACGAGCCGGTCTCCGCGTTCATGCAACGCGATTTGATCACGGTCGGTGCGGAGGAGGACCCCGAAGAAGCCGTGCATCGGGTCCACTCGACGGATCTTCCAGCCGTCCCCGTGGTCGACGAGGACGGGCGCTTGGTTGGCATCCTCCGAACCGAGGAGATGTTGGATGTCGCAGAGGAGGAGGCGACCGAGGACATCATGAAAAGCGCAGGGTTCTCGTTCGTCGACATCGAGACCTCCCGCAGCGAAGCCATCCTCGAATCCAGCATCCCGCGGATCCTCCGCTTGCGGCTTCCTTGGCTCTTCATCGCTCTTGCAGGCGGGCTCATGGCGGGCGCCGTCGTGGAAGGATACGAGGAGGCGCTTGGAACCGTGGTCGCGCTGATGTTCTTCGTCCCCGTCATCATGGACATGGGTGGCAACGTGGGCACGCAAGCCAGCACCATCTTCGTGCGCGGCCTCGCCACGGGGCACATCGACGACCGTAACGCGATGCGCCTTTTCGCACGCGAAGGCCTCATCGGCCTTGCCATCGGACTCATCATCGGGAGCCTCGGCGCCACGGTCGCCTACGTCTGGCAAGGCGTCATCCGCGGACACCCTGAAGCCCTCATGCTCGCCTTGGTCGTGTTCCTCGCCCTCGTCGCTGTCTGCATCGTCGCCAGCACCGTCGGGTACGTGATCCCCTGGATCATGCACAAGCTCGACTTCGACCCCGCAGCAGCCTCCAACCCTCTGATCACCACCGTCAAGGATGTCACAGCTCTCTTGATTTACTTCGCTCTCGCCGTCTCTCTGCTTGGCGCTCTTTGAGCCAACCACCAAACATGGACCCCAGCGTTCATACCGGAAGCCCACCCACGAACACACCGTGACGAGACCTCCGGATGCACCCCGCACCCACGAAGCCCTGGTCCAATCGCTCGACGAGCGAGGCTTCCTCCAAACGCAACGCGTCAAAGCCGCGTTCCAGGCCACCCCGAGGGCTCCCTTCCTTCACACCCACGCCCACCCCATGGGCCCCATCGATGCTCCTGCACCCATGATCGATGCCACACGCGAAGCCTCCCCCTGCCCAAGCCCCCGCTTCGCCGCCACGCTTCTTGAAACCCTCCTCCTCGAAACCCCCCGGAACGTGCTGGTTCAAGGCCCTGCGATCGCGTGGATCGCTGCCCTCCTCGCCGAAAGCGCACCTGAAGCGACCGTGGCCCTTCACGAGACCGACCCCGCGCTTGTCCCCTCCACCCAAAGCCTCCTCGACGATCACCCCTCCCTCACCAACGCGACGCTCCTCCCCTCCATCCAAGAAGCTCCAAACGACCTTGACTCCGCGCTCTTGACCCATCCCACCACGCCCCCCGATGATCTCATCGAACGCCTGGCAGAAACCAGCACCCTCGTCCACCCTATCGAACTCTCAACCGGCCTTGACCTCGTGCGAGCCTATCACGACGGGCACGGAACCGCGCCCGTGCGCCTCTCCGGCGTGCACATCGCCACCCAAGCACAAGGCCTCACCAGCCCAGGCATCCCTCCAAGCATCACCGTCGAACAACTGTTGGGCACCGAAACCCTCCTTCAACAAGCCTGGACCGGCACGCCCCACGGTCCCACCGCGAAGGAGATCCAAGACGCCACAGACGAGACCATAGGCCGCGCCCTCGCCGAGCACGGCCACCGCGCCAACCACCCCACCCGCGCCCGCGCCGCGCAAGGAGCATTCCAGGCCGCCTACGTGCACCAGATGACCGGCGAGTTCACCGAAGCCCTCCACACGTACACCGCCAGCGCCAAGATCCTCGAGACCGCGGAAGCCTACACGTTCCGCGGTTGGGCACGATCCTTCACCGATGACCTCGACGGGGCCATCGAAGACTGCAAGAAAGCCATCCAAACCGACCCCACGTTCGGGAACCCCTACAACGACATCGGCGCATACCTCCTGGAGAAACAACGACCACGAGACGCGATTCCCTGGCTCCAAGATGCCACGTGCGCGGAACGCTACCAAGCCCCACAGTTCCCCTTCCTTAACCTCGGCCGCGCCCACCTTCAACTCGGGAACCACG
>PWVY01000101.1 GCA_003561665.1 Thermoplasmata archaeon | reverse complement strand
ATCGACGCGCTCAAGATCGTCAGCGACGGCATCAACACGATGAAAAGCCCCGAGCGAGGGATGGTCCTCATCACGCACTACGAACGCATCCTCGAGTACATCGAACCCGATCACGTGCACGTCATGATCGGAGGCAAGATCGCCAAAAGCGGCGACATGAGCCTGGTGCGCAAGCTCGAAGAGAAAGGCTACGACTGGATCGAGGACGAAACCGGCATCGAACGCTTCCACCGCCAGGAGGATGCGCCAACCCCATGACGCAAACCACAACCACGGCCCTCGACGCCTACCACGCGGCGTACGAGGAAACCAAAAGCACCCTCCCCGGGAGCGACACCCCATGGGTCACCAGCCTCCGCGAGGAAGCCATCCAGATTTACAAAGAACACGGATGGCCCACCACGAAGCTGGAAGCCTGGAAGTACACCAACCTCGCCGCCGTGCGAGAGAACACGTACAAACCCGCCACCAGCGAGGGCATGGATCTCACGCTTGAGGACCTTGACGAGGCCCTCATCGACGCGCTCGACGCCCACCGCATCGTCCTCGTCAACGGGCACGTCGACCCCGGCCTCTCCACGCACGAGAACGCCGAGCACATCACCGTTGCAAGCCTTGCAGAAACCTTGAACGAGGCCCCCGGACGCCTGGAAGGCGAACTAGGAGAGCACGCGAACGTTCACGATGCGCCATTCCTCGCCTTGAACACGGCAAGCTTCCCCGATGGCGTCCTCGTGCACGTCCCCGAAGGCGCCATCGCGGAGAAACCCGTGCACATCGTGCACGTCACCTACGCACAAGACGAGCCCGTGATCACGCACCCGCGCACGCTCATCATCGCTGAACCAGGCAGCGAGATCGACGTCGTGGAGAGCTTCGTCAGCTTTGGCCAGGCCCGATCGCTTACCAACGGCGCCACGGAGGTCAGCGCGCACCCCAACGCGACCGTGCGCCACGTCAAACTCCAACGCGAGGAAGAGACAAGCGATCACCTGTGGACCTTCGACACCACGCAACAACGCGACAGTGCGGTGCGCGCGCACAACCTCATCTTCGGGGCCCGCATCACCCGGAACGAAGTGTTCACCACGCTCGCCGCGGAAGGATGCGATACGACCCTCAACGGGTTCTACTTCGGGATCGACGAGCAGCACATCGACACGTACACGAAGATCCGGCACGCAGAACCCCACGGGACCAGTCATCAGCTCTACAAAGGCATCCTCGACGATGCCAGCCGAGGCGTGTTCCGCGGCACCATCTACGTTGCTCCGGATGCGCAACGCACGGACGGCTACCAGCACAACCCCAACCTCCTGTTGAGCAACGAGGCCGAAGCCAACAGCGTCCCACAGCTCGAGATCTTCGCCGACGACGTGAAATGCAGCCACGGGTCCACCACGGGCGAGATGGACGACTCATGGATCTGGTACATGCGAAGCCGCGGCGTGAACGAAGAAGACGCACGAGCCATGCTCGTGTACGCCTTCGCGAACGACGTGCTTGAGATGATCGAACTGGAACCCGTGCGCACGCTGGCTCAACGTCTCGTGCTCGAACGCCTCGAGCAAGACGAGCAACTGCTGGAGGCGCGCTAGATGACCGGCGGCGGCGTGCTTGAAGGGACGGGGTTCGACGTGAAACGCATCCGTGAGCAGTTCCCGGCCTTGGATCAAAGCGTCCACGGTCGACCCCTTGTGTACTTCGATAACGCCGCCACCACGCACAAACCCCAACGCGTCATCGACGCGGTCTCCCGCCACGATAGCACCGACAACGCGAACGTGCACCGTGGCGTGCACACGCTTAGCCAGCGCGCAACGGACGCGTACGAAAGAGCGCGCCAGCGCGTGGCCTCCTTCCTGAACACGGAGCGAGCGAGCGAGGTCGTGTTCACGCGAGGGACGACGGAAGCCATCAACCTCGTCGCGAACGCCTACGGTGGAACAGCCCTAGAGCGGGGGGATGAGATCCTCATCACGGGCATGGAGCACCATAGCAACATCGTGCCCTGGCAACAGGTCGCCAAGCGCACCGGTGCGACGCTTCAGGTTGCACCTGTGGCGGATGATGGTTCCTTGGATCTTGGTGCGTTCGAGGACTTGGTCACTGAGGATACGCGCATCGCCGCGTTCTCGCATGTGAGCAACGCGCTTGGGACCGTGAACCCGGTCAAGGAGCTTACACGGTTGGCCAAAGAGGAGGATGCGGCCGTGCTCGTGGACGGTGCGCAAGCCGTGCCGCATCTTGAGGTTGATGTTCAAGCCATCGGGTGTGATTTTTATGCGTTCAGCGGTCACAAGGTGTACGGTCCCACGGGCATCGGTGCCTTGTACGGGCGTTACGGCCGATTGGAACGGATGGATCCGTATCAGGGTGGGGGCGAGATGATTCGTAGCGTTGCGTTCGACGAGACGCGTTTCGCGGATCCGCCGCAACGGTTCGAGGCAGGCACGCCCAACATCACGGGAAGCGTGGGGCTTGGTGAAGCGCTCACCTTCTTGGGCGAGGTCGGTCAGCGCAAGGTGAAGGCCCACGAGGATCGCGTGTTGGATGTTGCTACGGATCGGTTGTCAGGCTTGGATGGCGTGCGTTTGATTGGGACGGCGCCGGAGAAGGCCAGCGTGGTAAGCTTCGTCTTGGAGGGCGTGCATCCGCACGATGTCGGCACCATCCTGGACCGGAAAGGCGTCGCGATCCGGGCGGGTCATCATTGTGCTCAACCGTTGATGGAGCGTTTCGATGTTCCGGCGACGTGTCGGGCAAGTTTCGCGATGTACAACCGAGTCAGCGAAGTGGATGCGCTCGTGGAGGGCATCACGGAAGCGGTGAACCTGTTCGCGTAGGAGGAGCTATGGACGCTACTGATCTTTACCAGGAAGTCATCTTGGACCACACGAAATCGCCTCGGAACTTCGAGCGGGTCGAGGGTGCTGACCGGGATGCGCATGGGGACAATCCGTTGTGTGGGGATACGTTGACGGTGTATGTTCGCACGAATGGGGATACGATCGAGGAGATTGGGTTCCAAGCGGAAGGGTGCGCGATCTCGAAAGCGAGCGGGAGCGTGATGACGGAAACGGTGGAGGGGAAAAGCATCGAGGAAGCCAGGGCGTTGGTTGAGGTCTTCCGCGATCTTGTGCGGGGAGAGCGTGATCAGGACTTGGGCGTGGCCGAGTTGGGGGATTTGGCCGTGTTCGAGGGGGTCAAGAAGTTCCCCACGCGCGTGAAGTGTGCTACGTTGGCGTGGCATACGTTGCTTGCCGCGTTGGAGGATCGGGATGAAGTCGTGACAACGGAGGCCTAATGATGCATGGACAATCCTCGACGTGGATCACGTTGGAGCGTGATGTGGAAGCGGTGACGATCCCGGGTGGGGAGCCTGTGATGCTCCCTGAGGGGGACAAGGTCATCATCCAGCAGGAGCTGGGGGATCAGTTCACGCTTCGCACGCAACGGGGGCACTTGGTTCGTATCGGTGGGGATGAGGCGGATGCGATCGGTCGTGAACCGCCCAGCCAGGAGGCTCTTGATGCTGCGGATGATGATCGGAGCGTGGAGGATAAGGTGTGGGATGCGTTGCACACGGTGTACGATCCTGAGATCCCGGTGGATGTCGTCGAGTTGGGGTTGATTTATGGGTGTTCGGTGGAGGAGATGGAGGAGGGGTATCGGGTGAGCGTTGACATGACGTTGACGGCGCCGGGGTGTGGGATGGGGGATATCATGGCGCAGGATGCTCGGTCAAAGATCGAGAGCCTTCCGGAGGTGGAGTCGGTGGATGTGGAGATCGTGTTCGATCCTCCGTGGACGCCGGATCGGATGAGCGATGAGGCGCGCCTTGAGTTGGGGTTCTTCTAAGCGGTAGCGTTCGCGTTCCTGGGTCGTGGTTTTGAAGGTTCGGGTTGTTCCCTTGGGCGCGTGAAGGCTTGGGTCTTTGGGGCTTGCATGCTGGGGTTGCCGGGCGCCGGGGGGCCATGGTGAGAAGCGGCGAGGTGGCGGGGGGGACGATGCGTCGTCTTGCCTGTCCTGGGCGCTTGATATGCTTGGGGGTACGAGCCTTGCTCGATGCGGGGTCCGGTCGTCCTAGTGCTTTGCCTGTTGCTCACGGCTCCATTGGTGGGCACGCTTGGGTCCGCGGTTGGAGGGTCGGGCCAGGCGGGGGATTTGGAGGGTGATGGGGCGGGGGAGGGGGTTGATCGGTTGGTGTTGTTGTCGATGGAGGTTTGGCCTGTTCCGTTGGTGACGGAGGAGGCGTTGGCAGCGCAGGGGAGCGTGGTGGTGGAGTCGTTCGATGCGGCGAACGTGGTGTTGGTGTCGTCGTCGGTTCCGGTGGGGGAGTTGGCGTCGTTGCCGTTCGTGGCGTACGCGGTGGAGGATGAGGCGTTGACGCCACATTTGGCGGAGAGCAAGCCTGTTGTGGGGGTTTCGGAGGCGTTGCATGAGGAGGGGTTGACGGGGGAGGGTGTGAACGTGGCGTTGGTGGATAGTGGGGTGGATCGTGAGAATCCGGGGTTGGTGGATCGGGTCTTGTTGGAGATGTTGGTGACGGAGGGGGGCATCGAGGAGGGGAGCGGTGAGGCGAGCGAGCATGGGACGCATGTAGCGGGCATTATCGCCGGTGATGACGACGAGATCCGCGGCGCTGCACCACAGGCGGAGATCATGGCGATCAAGACCTGCAGCGGCTTTTCCTGTCCCAACGCTGCCATCATACGCGGACTGCT
>PWVY01000300.1 GCA_003561665.1 Thermoplasmata archaeon | reverse complement strand
CACATCACAGGGCGAGGCGACGCCGAACTTCATGACTGGGGAAAATCGAACCTGGCTCTTGGCTGGCCATAGCGAGCGTTTCCACGGTTAAGGGCCGGTCTGCAGCTTCTCTGCAAACCGAGCGTTTAACCCTTTTCCAAGAACCTCATGATCATGCGAGGAAGAAGAGCTGGGAGGAAACCCCCGTTCTGGATCAGCGCCTGCATCGTCGCCCTGGTGGCCCTGACCGGTTGCCTGGGCGCCGAGTACCCAAGTGAGGCACCCGCGAGCGAACACCAAGACGACCCCGCCCTCGACGAGCTCCGATCGATCGAGGTCACCATCGACGCCGTCCCCTGCCCCGAGGGGTATGACAACGGCTTCGCTGACGATCTATGCCTAGCCTACAACGGGCAGATCCCAGGACCCACATGGATCTTCGAGCATGATGAACGCGTCGAGATCGAGCTTCGGCACAACGTGACCGAGAGCCTCGAAGATGCCGACACTCTGCTCGATGAGTCCGTCACAAGCGCGTTGACCGAGGCGCGGTACACGATGCACCGCCACGGCCTTTCGCTGGATGCCTGCAGCGACGGTGTCGCGAAGGTGAAAGGAAGCCAAATCTGCGATTCGACCGTAGGACCAGGCGAGGCCACAACGTACACCTTCAAGACCCCGTTCCCAGGCTACTGGCACTACCACGACCACGCGCACACCTTCAACGGGAAACCCGTGTACGAGCCCTTGCTCGGCGAGGAAGGCGCCCTTCGCGGGTTGTGGGGTGCCTACATCGTGCTCGAGGAAGGCGAATCCCGAGAAGACGTCGACCACGTGTTCGATTTGCACGTGCTCGACGAGGGCATCAACGGGGGCCTAGGCCTCGACGAGACGGTGCAAGAAGGGGAACGGTTCGACATCATCGCTGTCGGCCTTGGCGCCCGCTCCGCCTTGGACACGGTCACGCTTCACGATCCGGACGGGAACATCGTGGACGAGCAATTGATCGGGCCAGGCGTATCCCGAGGCCTCAGCGTGACCGATGCCCAAGCCGGCACGTACACATGGACGGTGGAGACGACGGGATACTCGACCGACTTCATGACCGAGGAACACGAGGGAACGATCACGGTGAAAAGCGCGAACGGCGAAAGCGATCAACCCCAGGACGCCTCCCAGATGGAACGTGCACAAGCCCCCAACACGGACGACGAGGACGACGCGAACGTGGAACCCTTCGATGCGACGCGCTCCTTGAACGACGCGGATCGAACGTTCGTGATCAACTTCGACTTCACGACCGCGGATGCTCGGGCCATCGCCAAGGATTCCGCAGGCATCGACCCCCCCAGCGGGTTCCCCCTGTTGGAAGCCTACGTGGGCGAGGAGCTCGAGTTCCATGTGATCAACCCCGAGGGGCCCTTCCAACACACCTTCCACCTGCACGGGCACCCCTGGGAGCACCCCGACACGGGCGAGATGATCGACACCGAACCCCTTGAGATGGGGGACACGCACAGCTTCACCGTGACCGCTGGCCTCGACGAGGGGCACGCCGGGGATTGGCTTTACCACTGCCACATCAACGCGGATATCCCCATGTGGGGCATCCTGCGCGTGTACGAGAACAGCATGAGCGCCCAAGGCCCCCTCGATGAACTGACGGTCACGGTCGAAGACCCCGACGGGGCACCGGTCACGGACGCGACCATCACGGCCCGCTGGGACGCGAACGCACCCCCTGATCCCTTCCCAGCCACGGCCGATCGAGGCCAAGCGGTGCCGGTGACCGTTGCGGAGATGAACCCTGGCACGTACGCGGTCAGCCCAGAGATCCTCCTGGAAGAAGCGGGGGAACTGGTCATCGAGAGCACGCACGAGGGCGAGACATCGCTGCTGCGGTTGATGGTGAACGCGGATGGATCCTACGAGCAGAACCGGGACGTAGGCATCCAAGCCCCGCCTGAGAGCGATCCCTTGGGCCTTGACGCGTTGATCAGCAACCCCATGGAGGATCCGCCCTCCTTGGAGGGGGTAGCATGAAACCGAGCACGATGGCCTTGACCGTGGTCGTTTTTGCGCTCGCGGCCGGATGCATCGGGCTTGGCGACGGGGAGATGGGCGCGCAAGAGACCGTGCCTTCGAACGCGACCGCTGAGTCGGTGCCGGAGAGCATCCTGTTGGAGGGATGCCAGGAGCACTTCGCATCGTTCACGGTGCCCGAGGAATCCATCGAGGCCTACCTCCCCGAGGGCTTCGAGCCCGCGGGGGGCTTGGGGATGGGCCTTGAGGACGGGATGGCGGTCATGCTCACCGTTGGCTTAGCATGCACCTTCGTGAAGGATGGTTCCAAAGAGCACGTGAACCTGACCTGGCAAGAGGTTGACGTGGAACCGCCCGAGGCGTACCGAAGCGACGCGGTCGATTACTACGGCGTGGTCATGAGCGGGGCAACGACGAGCACGACGCTTGCCGTGGCCCACCAGGAAGCCGGCATCGCGCCCATGCAGACCGCGCATGTCGGAATCTCGGTCGCGCCAGAGACGCCGGCTGCGTGGACCGGGCACGTGGATTGGGAGACGCGTGAGGAGTACGGGCATCTTCTCACGAGCACGAGCGGGCCCCTCGGCGAGGGAGCCCCAGGGAGCGTGCGCCTGTTCGGCGTTCAAAACGTAGGCGAGAGCCCCACCGTCGCCGGGGCGGTGGATCTCTCCTGGGGCTCGCACGAGTACATGGAAGGCACCGCGGTGCTTGAGACGTTCGATGGGCCCGTCACGGTCGAAGAAACCGGGTACGCTTTGGTGGTGCCGGATGTGGATGTCGTGATCGAGCAAGCACGCCTCTAGAGGCGAACCCAGAGGTCTCGAGAGTGGCCACGGGGGTGTGCCTGGGGTTGGGTTTGCGGGTTTCCTGCAAACCTAGACCCTTTCCTCTCCCTCGCAAACCTCGGGGAGTGGCCAACACGCTGCTGGCTGGCGTCGTGATCCTCGCAGCGACCGCCGTCATGTGGGTCGGGAGCACGCGCTTGGAAAGGGGAAGCCGCCACATCGGGGACCTTCACGGTCTCCCGCCTGTTGTGCAGGGAGGCATCCTGATCGCGATCGGTTCCAGCTTCCCCGAGTTGGCCACGACCGTGCTTGCGGCAACGGTGCACGATGCCTTCGAGCTGGGGTTGGGCATCGTGGTCGGTTCCGCCGTGATGAACGTGCTCGTGATCCCGGCCGTCAGCGTGTTGGGAACCCGCACGATGCCCACCGGGCGCCACCTCGTGTTCAAAGAGGGGCTCTTCTACCTGGCCGCCGTGCTCGCGTTGACCCTCACGTTGGCCCTCAGCGTCGTCTACTACCCTGCAACGGGGACAGCCAGGGGGTTGTTCACGCGAGAGCTGGCTCTCCTCCCGTTGGGCCTTTTCGCATTGTACCTGCTCTTGCAATGGTTCGACACGAACGACCACGACCCCGAACCGAACACCACGATGGACCCATGGAAGGCCTGGGGAGGCTTCATCATGGGGCTTGTCCTCGTCCTCATCGCTTCGGAAGGCCTGGTTCGAAGCGTGCTCGTGCTCGGGAACGCCTGGGGCGTTTCCCCCTTCGCCTGGGGCGTGATCGTCATCGCGATCGTCACAAGCCTCCCCGACGCGTTCGCCAGCTACAGCGCCGCCCGGCGCGGACGAAGCGTTGCAAGCCTCGCCAACGTTCTCGGAAGCAACGTGTTCGACGTGCTCGTCATCCTCCCCATCGGGGTCCTCATCGTCGGGCACGCCGTCGTCGACTTCTCCGCCATCGCCCCCCTTCTTTTGTTCCTCGTCCTGGCCACCTTCTTGCTCGTGACCCTCATGCGTTCCGGGTTCCAACTCACGAAACCCGAAGGCACCCTCCTCCTCGCCGCGTACGCCCTCTTCCTCGTCATGGTCCTCCTCCTCGAACGCCACCACCTCCTCACGTAACCCCACGAAGAGCGGGGAGACCTTTTACGCGATACCATCCCTCTTGGCCCGCGATGGAGGAGGAGGCGCTACAACGGTTAGCCAACCCCACCAACCAGGCCATCCTCAGCCTTCTCGCCATCGAACCCGCACACCCTCGCCGCATCGCGGATCTTCTCTCCAGAAGTGAAAGCGACGTCTCCCGACGCCTGCGCCGCATGGAGGACACCGGGCTCGTCGCCTCCGGATGGGAACGAAGGAAAGGGCGCAACGTGAAAACCTACAGCCTCATCCCCGACGAGGTCACCATCCGCATCCAACCCCAAGGCCTCACCCTCGAAGCCCACGCGCAAGACCTTGACACCACCCCCCAAACCACGCTCCACCGGTTACGCACCAAGATACCCGAACCCGAAACGTTCGTCGGCCGAGACAACGAACTCACCCGCCTCCACGACGGGGGCCCCATCCTCCTCCTCGAAGGCATCGCAGGCATCGGCAAAACCAGCCTCGCCGCCGCCTACGCGCACGAAGCCACGAAGAACAAACCCGTCTTCTTCCACAGCTTCAGCGGAACCGAGACCCTCACATGGCTTGCCCACCGGTACGGCATCTTCCAAGCCCGAAACGAGAACCCAAGCCTCCTCCACGCGATCCAAAACGCGCCCCTCCCCGACCAACGCCACCTCCTCCTCGACGCCCTCAACCAACCCGAACGCCTCACCGTCCTCGACGCCACCGAGAAGATCCGCGACGAAGACCTCACCACCTTCCTCAAAGACGCCATCACGCACATCCAACACGGCACCCTCCTCCTCACCGCCCGCACCCTCCCCAGCT
>PWVY01000198.1 GCA_003561665.1 Thermoplasmata archaeon | reverse complement strand
CTTGCACGAGGATGCCATCGGGGCTGTCCTGGGCGGTGCCCCAGACGGCGAACCCGATGCCGATGTCGTTCCCGGTCAAGGCTGCCTCGTGGACGCGTACGTCGGTTAGGGTTGCCTCCTCGGTCTGGGTGGCGATGCCGATGCCGACAGCGAAACCGCTGACGCTTACATCCCGGATCTCGACGTTCATTGTGTCCGAGGGATCGGGTTCGCCGGCGTACGCATCGAGCACGCTGATGCCCTGATCGTTGGGACCTCCGCCTTGGAGGACGACGTCGTCGATGAGGGCGTGGGATCCGCTGATGCGGATCGCCTGCGCGATCGCGAAGCTGCTGTCGGTGCGCTCCACGGTGAAACCCTCAAGGCTCACGTGGTCTGCCTCGATGCTGATGGTCGGTGTGCCGCTGTCCTCATCGAACGTGAGGATCGTGTCCTCGGCGCTCCCGATGCTGGAGAGTGTGAGCGCCTTGTCGACGACGATGTTCTCCTCGTACGTCCCTGGGTGGACCTCGAGGATGCCTCCGAACACGGCAGCTTCCTTGATCATCTGGTTGACCTCGTCGTGGGGTTGTGCTTCCACCACAGCGAACGAGACCTCGCGCGCGTCGAAGTCCTCAACGTCCCGGTCTTGGAACGTGCCGCCCGGGGCGATGAAGATGTTGTGTTCGTCGTTCGCGATGAACTCGTTCTGGGTTCCAAAGATGTTCAGGGGTTGAACGTTCCCTGTTTCGTGCACGGCTGCGAACCCGACTTGGTTCGCGGTGGCCGTGTTCCCATCGACTTCGATGTTCTCGATCTGGTGGTCGAACAAGCCCGCGACTAGGATCCCAGCGTAGAAGCCTTCGACCTGGTTGTCGACGATGGATACATCGTGCACGTCGCGTGCATCCGAGCTGCTTCCGTCCAGCACCATGATGCCATCGTGCGTTGGCGCATCACCGTCGGTCCAATCGCCAATGACGAGGTTGTCCGCGACGGTCACGTGGCTGGCGCGGATGGCCACACCTTGCTCGTGCCAGGGCGTATCCGAGACGGGGCGCTCGATGGTTAGATCTTGCACGGTGACGTTATCTTGGACGATGTTCACGGTGGGTGCGCTCCCGCTTGTGGGCCCCACGATGGTGGCACCAAGCGGGGAGGCCGATGCGAGCGTTACGCCGTCTACATCGATCTCGACGGTTTCAGCGTACGTGCCGCTTCGAAGCGTGATGGCTCCATCTTCAGCGACGACGTCCAGGCCTGTCCTGACCGCGTCGCCTTCCTCGAGGAGGACATCGTCGAACGCGATCTCGTCGGTGTCGACCGCGACGGTGTCGTGACCTAGGAACGTCCCGTCGGTGCTAAGGGTGATGGATTCACCCGCATTGCCTGTGAAGTCGTTCCCGGTGCCGGTGATGGCTTCCGGCGAGACGGTGCCGGTCTCTTCCATCACGGCGAACCCGAGCACGTTCCCGGTGGCGGAGTTTCCGTTCAGCTCGATGTCGCTGACGGGGTTCCCGCCTCCGCCGCTCCAGGCTCGGATCAGGTACGCTTCATGGGTGCCCTCGACGTGGTTGTCTTCAAGCGTCACGCCTTGCACGGGGGCGCTGTTCACGATCTGCACGCCCGAGGCCCGATCTACGCCGGGGTCCGCGATGTCGCCGACGATTTGGTTGTTCGCGAGGAGGGTATCGCTTGCGCCGGAGATCTCGACGGTTCGAGCGTGGCTTGTGCCATCGTAGAAGGTCCGCTCGATCACGAACCCGTCGACGGTGACATCATCCGCGTCCACGTCGACCGTGGGCGAAAACGTGTGGGACCCAGGGTCAAAGCGGATGGTCGCCTCGTGCTCCTCAACCGAGGCCAACGTGATCCCGTCCACGTCGATCACGACCTGCTCCTCGTAGAGACCCGCGGATACGAGGAGCGTGTCCCCGGGGTCCGCGGCGTCGATCGCATCCTGAATGGAGAGGTACTCTACACCTTGGTCGACGTTCTCCACATGACCGTCCATGGTTGCAAGGACCGCCATGTCCTCGTTGGCCCACCAGGGGTCAAAGATCACGTCCCCGACCACGTCGGTCCCGTCACCGTCCGGGTTGTCCTCGACATGGAAGGGACCGGATGCAGCGCCCCACCAGTTGGATCGGGCATCAACGTCACCATCCCAGTTCTCGGCCCCGATGTCGTTGTCGTCGAGCATCGAGTCCTGAACCGTGACATCCCCTTCCATCACGAGCAATCCTTGATGGGAACCGGTGAGCACGCTGTCCTGGATGTCCACGGTGACCTCCGGGCCAACCGTGTTCACGCCGACGGCTGCACCTTCGGTGGCCTCGGCGGCTGCTTGCACGTTCACGAGGGTGGCGTGGATGGCGTCCTCGTCACCGAAATCAGAAAGCGTGCTGACCACGATCCCCACAGCGGTGCCTTCGACGGCTCCATCATCGCCTGTGAGCAGGACGTCCATGTCGCGAAGTTCCACGTTGGCGGGAGCTGCGTCGTTCCCGGTTTGGTCGAAGGACACCTGTACGGCTCGCTCCCAGCTCCCGGCCGTATCGATCACGCGGGTGACGTCGATGTTCTCGACGAGCACGCCGTCCGCGGCAAGCGTGAGGGCCCGTTCATCATCGTTCGCGGCCGTGGAGATGTCCAGGAGGATCTTGGCGTCATCGTCCCCGATGAGGCTAAGGCCTGGGACATCGACGAGGATGCTCTCCTCGTACGTTCCTTGCCCAACTTCCACGCTGGCGCCTTCAGCGGCAACGTCGATGGCGGTTTGCAACGCGTCGCCTTCTTCGACCAGGATGGGTCCATCAAGCGCGATCTCGCTTGCGTCGATGGGGAGTGTGTCGTGGTTCTGGAAGGATGTCCCGTCGCTTAGAACGATGCTTGCACCAGTGTTGCCGGTGAAGTCGTTGCCCGATCCCGTGATCGCATGCGGCATTTGGCCGCCATCGCGGAGGACCACGGCGAGGCCGTGCTCGTTGTCTTCGGCGTTGTTGCCCTCGAGGAGGATGTCCCCGATGGCGTTGCCATGTAGTGAGTCGATGGAGACGCCGACATAGAATCCCTCGACGGTGTTATCGACGAGCTGGGCACCCGTCGTGCTTGAGCCTGAGTTGTGGACATGGATGCCGTTGAAGCGGGCGTCTTCCGTGGAGAGGGAGAGCCCGGTGCCCACGATGCGGTTGTCGATCAGGCTGACATCGTCGCTGCGGATGTCAATGCCTTGCGTCGTCATGCCGCTTGTCGTAAGCGAGGTGGCTTCACGTTCAAGCACGATGCGTGTGATCGTTACATCGTCGGCTGCGACTCGAACGGTCGGGTCCTGGTTGTCAGCGTCGGATGTGATGGTTGCTTGCAATCGGTTAAGCGCGTTGAGCGTGATGCCGTCTTTGTCGATCACGACATTTTCTTCATACTCGCCGTCCTCAAGGCAGATTTTGTCTCCGGGCTGGGCCGCGTCCACGGCTGCTTGGATGCTATCCCCTGGAGACAAAAACGTGTCACAGCTTGATGCTTGGGCGCTTCCCGCGAAAGCGAGAGCGAGCCCGGCGATGAGCAAAAGCGCTCCAGTCCAAAGTCCTATCCTTGATCGGCTCTCGGTCGATCTCTGATTCCCTTGTCTTGTATCGTATAACATGGTATTCCCCCAACAGCAATGTGAAGGGTCCGCGGAGGCCGTCGTAGGGGATCCTGTGGAGCGTTGAATGCTGTGCCAGCTATCTCCATCTCAGACCCTATGCCTCTCAGCCTCCCGCTAAAACTTTCATTAGCCTTTAGCCATTTAAATATTTCGAGGGTGTTGTCCCCTCCAGTAAGTAACAACCGTTAGAGGCTCTTTAAGCGCGTTTTTCATCGCTTTCGGGTTTGACGGGTCTCGCCCGTGGCGAGAAGGATGAGAGTGATTTTGATAAGGGATTGCAGGAGGGGGTAGGGGGCTTCGTGCGGTTCGGGAGGTTCCCACGTTTCTGGGTCGTAGGGCGCTTCGAGGTACATCCCGTGGGCTTCGTGCGAGCTTACCTCGCACCAGAAGTACAGGCCGGTCGTGTTCGTGGGGGCGGTGAAGGTGATGCGGTCTTGTTGTCCGGGGCCGAGGTCTTGGGTGGTGGCGAGCGCGTGGTCGGGGTTGGTGGAGGCTCTGTTGGGGTTGGCTTGGTCGAGGGGAGCCACGTACACGTTGTGGATGGCGGTGTCGTGGTTCTCGAAGGTGAGGGAGACGGTGGTCCCTGGGGTGAGGTTGGTGAGGTTGCCTTCCTCGATCGTGAAGCAGAAGCGGGCGTCGGTGCAATCTTGTCCGTGACCGTGGAGGGTCAAGGAGAGGCTGGAGGCATCTGCCGTAAGGAGGGGTGCGATTGCGAGGAGCGCGACGAGGACGAGGGTCGAAATGAATCCTCGGCCTGGGGGGGCCATGGGGGAGGCGAGGAGGGGGTCGTACTTAGGCGCTGGGCTTGGGGGCTGTCAGCGTTGTAAGCGGCGGGGTGCGAGCAGGGTGGCGAGCGCGATGGAGATGAGTGCGGCGATGGCGGGCAGGGGTGCATCGTTGGGGGTTCCTTCGATGTACATGCCGCCCTCTTCGTGTCCGATCTCGTCGCACCAGAAGTAGAGTTGGTCGCCGTCTACGGGTGCTTCGAACGTGATCGTGCCTTGTTCGCCTGGCTCGAGGTCGTCGGTGGCGGCGATGGCAACGTCGGGGTCGGTGGTTCCGCCGACATCCGCGTTCTCGATCTCGGTTACGTGGACATCGTGGGGGAGGTTGTCGTCGTTGATGAGGGTCACGGTG
>PWVY01000064.1 GCA_003561665.1 Thermoplasmata archaeon | reverse complement strand
GGATGGGGGCAAGGAGAACGGCGTCGGGGGGTGGGGTTGTGGGTGTTGGGGGGATGGGCGTGGTGGGGGTTGCCCATTGGGTTCGGTGGTCGTTCTCGTAGGCGTTGAAGAAGCGGGTGCCTGGCGTGTCGTGGTGTAGGTTGTCGGTGTGGGGGGTGTGTTGCGTGATGAGGTTGTAGGCTTGGGGGGGTGCGTTCCCGATGGGGTGCACGGTGTGGCCTAGGGTTGCGAGGGTGAGGGTGGCGTAGAGGAGGGTGCCGCCGGGTTGTTGGTGGGTGTGGGTTTGGGTTTGGATGGTGTCGGTGGTGGCGTTCCCGATGACGTGGATGTGGGCCACGGGGGTGCGTATGGTGGGGGGGTGGGTTGAAGGCGTCGGTTGGGGGGGTTAGGCTTTCTCGAGGGCGTTGAGGATGCGTTTGTAGGTGCGTTGGATGGTTTCTCCTTCGGGCGCGGTGTTCAGGAGGACGCATGCGCTGTTCTCGACTTCGCGTCGGAAGAATTCGGCTTGCGCGTCGTGGTCGGGTTTGAGGAGGTAGGGGTTGTACCAGGGTTCGTTGTCGTAGGTGCCCCAGGCTTCTTTGGGCCCGGCGCCGGGGCGGATCTGGTAGCGGCCTTCTTGGAGGACTTCGACGGCTTCGTCGGCGTCAAGCCAGACTTCGGCGGGGGCGTCTTCGTCGCGTCGGAGGAGGACGACGAGGTTGAGGGGTGCTTGGTCGGCGACTTTGTCGGGGCCGAGCATGGCTTCGCGGGGGATGATGGCTCGGCTGTTGCCAAAGCCCCAGAGGCAGAAGTCGGTGCCGTGGTCGTTGATTTGGCAGTCTTCGTCGTCGTCGTGGTGGCAGGTGTTGGGGTCTTCGGGCACGTTCTCGAGTTTGCAGTTCTCGAAGATGGGGCGGAGCCAGTCTTCTTCTTCCGCGTTCTCGGTGCGGACGTAGAGGCTGCGTTCGGGTTGCGTGACGGTGAGGGGCGCGTCGCTGTCGGGGTCTTCGGGGTGTTTGATGTAGATCCAGTCGTCCCCGATGATGCGGCCTTTGGGGTGTTGGAAGAGCTTGTTGACTTGCGTGGTTTTCCCGGTGCCTGTGGGTGCGACGAGCACGATGCCTTGGCCGTCGATCTCGGCGCAGGCGCCGTGGATGCTGTGCGTGTTGAAGTCGCGTTCGAGGGCTTGCGCGGCGAGGCCTAGGGCCCAGCTTTTGCATTGGCCGTAGTATTCGGTGTTGATGAAGACGGCGGTTTGGCGTTGGGGGCAGTAGTAGGCGTGGGGTTCCTTGTCGGGGACATCTTTGATGCTGTAGATGAAGCCGTGGGGGAGGATGGTATCGTCGTTGGGGCCGGGCCACCAGTTGTCCATCCAGAAGTCCATCTGGTGTTCGCTGTTGGTGATCAACCGGACGAGGATGCCGTTGACGTTCGCATCCCATTGTTTCGTGGTTTCGTGGTCGAGGTAGGGTTTGACCTCGGAGAGGAGGTCGTCGAGTTGGGTGGGTGTGAGGTCTTTGGTGGCTTCGACGCGTCCGATCTGTTCCGTGTGGTAGTTGTTCACGGTCGTGGTGGACGCAAGGGGTGGGGTGAGTTCTGTGGCCAGGCGATCTCCTCCTGTTGCGACGACCACGCGGCGTGGGTGCCTTCAGGTTTTCGGCCCTCCCCCTTCGTTTGGGGTGAGGTGGAACGCACACCGTGTTAGCGGTAGTCGACGTGCTGGGTCTCGATCCAGACCTCTTGGATGTCCAGGAAGAAGCTCACGCCTTCGTCGATGTCCAGGGTGAGGGTCCATTCGCCGGGGCTGATGGGGCGGACCACCTCTTCGAGGTGGATGAACTGGTTCGTGAAGCTTGCTTCGTCGATGCTCCATCGCATCTCCCCGTGGGGATCCTCGACGGTGAGGTTCATCCTTGGCTCGGTGTCAGGGTTGTGAACGAACCAACCGGACAAGCGGAGGCGATCGCTGCGGTCTTCCACGGTGAACGTATCGGATCGTTCGAGGGGTCCCGTGGTTCGCTCGATCTGGTGCACGAGGGGGAGGTGGGGGACCTCGATCTCGCCGTGGAACCCGGTGCCGGCCCCCGTGAGTTCCCAGTCGAAGCGAGGTTGTTCCTTGTCGGGGTCGTGAACCCAGAACTCCGTGATGAAACCGATGTGGGGTGCATACGTCCACGAGGCGAACGGCTCCGCCTTGGGATCATCATAATCGCTTGCCGTGAGCACGAACGCCGTCGTCGCCCGGTCGTTTGGGAGAACGATCGGCGCCTGTTCGATGTGCACGATGTACGGTCCAGTGATCGAACCCGTCCCGGTGAACACTTTCCCATCGTCTAGGGGCCAGTCCCAGAACGTTGCAAGGACATCATTCAGCATGCCGGACTGGGGAGCGATGTCGCTATCACGGAGCACGTTGAAGAGGACCGATGCGGGCCGCGATTCGGCGTATTGCGCGTTCAGCACGCGCTGAGGTGAGCCTTGCGTCGTCACCGTGTCCTCGTTGTAGATGAGGGTCAAGTTCGCGTCATGCGTGTGCGTGGTCGCATCGTAGCTCCACCAGTCGCCTTTCTCCCACGCGGGCGGGGAATTCCAGCCCGGGTCATGGCTCATACGGGTCATGCTCCACGATTCGTGCACACCGTTCTCGCGCGTGATGTTGATGTGCGCAAGCACCGTAGGATTTTGCAGCACCGTGAGGGACCCGATCGTTTCATCGTCGCTCGTCAAGGTGGCCTCGATCGCGGCGTGCTCGTCCCCGTGCAGCGTGAACGTGGTGGCTTCAAGGTTTACGGTGGCTTGCTTGGCTGCCGCCGTGGCCGCGTGCTCGCTCCCGCTTTCCAAGGGGAACCCAAACAGGCCATCCCACGCGTACCCGGTCGGCGAGAGAGCCTCATCAAGCGTCAAAAAGGGGCTTTTGAACCCCGGTGTCGCGTTGAAGGGAAGAAGCCGCTGCTCGCCCCCGACCCTCTCGACGAGGAACGTCTCGGTCGAGGCGTTCTCATCCTGCGTGACCTCGTACGTGACGAAAAGCCCCTCAGGAACGCTTGGCTCCTGGATCTCCACCGCAGCATCGCCGAAACTTACGCAACCTGCAACGAGGGCAGCTAGGAGAGCCAACGCGGCCAGTCCCCAACGCATCAAGGCCCAGTCACGGTTCAGGGGGTTAAAGGTTCCCTTACGTCACGCACCGTGAACAAGACCCTCTTGCAGGACCCACCGGCAAGGCACGGAACGTTCAAACCGGGCCCCCGTCTTGCCTCCCGCATGAAGCTAGGCGTCCACGCCTCGAGGGCCGGCGGCCTCAAGAACGCTCCCCAGCGAGCACGTGAAAACTACGATGCGGAAACCTTCCAACTGTTCACCAAAAGCCAACGGCGCTGGAAAGCCAAACCCATCCAAGACAACGAAGTCAACGCGTACCACGAAGCCATGGAAGAACACGGGTACGACGAGAACGACGCCTTCGT
Organism: Thermoplasmata archaeon; assembly: GCA_003561665.1. Classification (GTDB taxonomy): domain Archaea; phylum Thermoplasmatota; class SW-10-69-26; order SW-10-69-26; family SW-10-69-26; genus PWVY01. Next base: position 1,321 of record PWVY01000064.1, on the reverse strand, counting down.
TCACGGCGCCTACCTCATCAACATCGCCAGCCCCGACGACGAGCAAGTCGACAAGAGCATCGAAGCGCTCATCGACGAGCTTGAACGCGCCAGCAAAATCAACGCGCTCGGCGTTTGCTTCCACCCTGGCTCTCACAAAAAAAGCGGCGAAGAAGACGGCATCCACCGCGTCACGGAAGGCATCCAACGCGTGCTCGACCAAGCCCCCGACGACGTCCTGTTGATGATCGAGAACACCCCCGGCGCCGGCACCCAAGTCGGGTACACCTTCAAGCACCTGGCCACATGGCTCGACGCCTTCCCCCCCGACCGCGTAGCCCTCACCCTCGACACCTGCCACCTCTTCGTCGCCGGGCACGACTTACGACCCCCCGCATACGAGGAAACCATGGAACGCCTCGAAACGCACCTCGACCCCGCCCGCGTCAAAGCCTGGCACCTGAACGATGCACGCTACCCCTTCGAATCCAACAAAGACGGCCACGCCCCCATCGGGGAAGGCCACCTCGGGCTCGACGCGTTCGAACCCCTCCTCAACGACGACCGATGGCAAGGCCTCCCCTCAAGCCTCGAAACAAGCCCCGACGTGTACGAAACCGACCTCAAACGGTTACGCGAGATCCGCACCCTGGACGCCTAACCCCGCTTCACATGCGCCCGCAACGCGAGCCCACGCTTCGTCAACACCAACCGACCCTCCACCGGCTCGACCAACCCCTGCGATTTCAACCCGTTCAACGCTCGCGTATCGAACCCCGCCACCTCCCCCAACGGGATTCCCCCCTCCGGGAACGCCCCCAACGCCTCCTTCTGATCCCCCGGTAACAACGGCGAAAGCGGAGCCCTCGCCAACACAAGCAACTCATCATGCCCCTCCTCATGCACGAAATGCGCCGGCACGCCCACATGCAAACACGCCAAAAGTCCAGCAGCCGACAACCGGTTCGCGTGCCGACCCGCGTTCACCTGAACCACCACATCCGCCTCCCCCTCGCCCTCCATCAAGCCCTCCAACGTGGACGCGATCACATCGAACGCGCCCAACAAATCCTCCCCCGGCACCTCCCCCCTTGAGAACCGCGCACCCGCACGCTCACAAAGCGCGCCCACACGATCCACCTCCGCATGGTCATCCACCGAGAGAACATGCACCCGATCATGAGGGATCATCCCCATCGCCACGCGCGTGATCGATCGCTCCTCACCCACAAGAACGCCCCCATCCGGCCCCATCAACGAAACAAGGATCCGCACGCAGGACCCCCCGCTACGCGGATCCATCCGATCCCATCGCTTTCCCCAGCAACAGGCTCGCGGACGG
>PWVY01000134.1 GCA_003561665.1 Thermoplasmata archaeon | reverse complement strand
GCCCAATGCGCGCCACCCCCCTCCTGATCGCCACGCTCACCCTCCTCACCGCCGGGTGCATCGGCATCGGCGAAGACCTCGACCCCGCCCAAACCGACACCCTCAACCAAACCACGCAAACGCTCGACTACTCCGGAGCCCTCGCAAGCGAAGAAACCCAAACCCACGACCTCCAAATCACCCCCGACACCGTCCGCTTTAACATCACCCTCACCGACACCCACGACGATCTAACCCTCAGCATCCAAGACCCCAACGGCGACACCATCCAAACCGCCACACCCGGAGAAACCCTCCACATCCTCGGCGTCCACATCGACGCCCACGGCACAGGCACCTACCAACTCACCATCACCAACAACGAACCCCTCAACGACGCCACCTACCAGCTCCAAGGCACCATCACCACCGGCAACATCCCCCCACCCACACAGCTCCAACCCGTCCCCAACGACACCCCCACCGAACCCGGCGTCACCGTCGCCCTCATCGACACCGGCCTCAACGTCTACCACGAAACCTTCCAACGCAACCCCCAAGGCATGCCCAACGCCATCGACCAAACCACCAACCAACCCGCCAAAAGCGTCCCCCTCACCCACCTCGACGACAAACAAAACGCCCTCACCCAAGACGACCCCACCTGGCGCGCCCTCGAATACGAAACCCTCTACAAATTCGAAGGCACCAACGCCTACGGCATCAGCTTCGTCCCCGACACCATCACCAACCACTACCGCCCCATCCAAGACGCAAGCTTCCACGGAACCGCCGTCGCCGACCGCGTCCTCGAAGAAGAACCCAACGCCACCATCATCATGGTCGAAGTCAGTGCCACAAGCTGGGAAGAGATCGCCCGCGCCATCGAATGGACCAGCCAACAAGACTGGATCGACATCACCAGCATGAGCATGGGCAACCCCGCCAACCTCCCCAACCCCCTCATCGCCGGCGGCGACCCCAACAACGACGTCCCACGCCACGCCCACCAACTCGTCCAAAACGGAGGCACCTTCATCACAAGCGCCGGCAACGACCCCACCCTCGCCTGGACCGACAACGCCGGCGGACCCCCCTGGATGATCACCGTCAGCGGCGCCGAACCCACCATCAACGGCCAAAACATCATCCCCGCCAACGGCCCCGACTTCGTCGCCAACTTCACCGCCCACGCCGCAAGCGACACCGGCACCGACACCTACACCTGGGCCGCCGGAACAAGCTTCAGCGCCCCCCACCTCGCCGGAAGCATGGCCCACACCCTCCTCCAACTCCGAGAACACACCAACACCACCATCACGAACGAACGCGGCCCCCTCATCGACACCCCCGAACTCACCCTCACAACGCACGACCTACGCGACGCGTTCAACCAAACCGCCCACTACTGGGACACCACCGACTACGACCCCACCAACCCCCCCGGCGACGACACCGGCACGCAAGCCATCGCCACAAGCGCACCCATCACACCCACCCCCTGGGTCCAGAAAGGATGGGGCTACGTCAACGCGACCATCGCGCAAACCACCACCGAGCACATCCTCGGCATCAACCAAGCCGACGAGAAACCCGCCCCCGCACAAGCCCACATGGAAGGGCAACACGAACTCCGATGGGCGTACTGGAACGCCCAGATGGAGTGACAGGCCCCCAGGCCCGCCACAGCGTCGGCAAGAGGACAAGATGGGCCCCATCGTCGTTCGGCTTGTTCGGCGAAGCGATCGAGGTATTCCTGTTCGCTTGTTACACCCGAACCGTTAAGGACACCTTGGCGTGCCTTGGTGCGGAGGAATCCCTTTGGAGACGCGTACATGCGTGACATGCGGTAAGGAAGGCCCTGTTCATCGTGTCTGGTACTGGAAAGGCGTCGAGGATACCGGGTTCGAATGCCGGGCCTGCTACGAAGTCGGCATCGGCATCCGAGGCGCTCCACGCCAAGCGTGAACCCGAAAGCTACGCATAGATCGATCCTGGGAGGATCCCTCACCCTCGTTCCGCGGAACGTCAGACCCCTTCTTGCCTTCAGTTCCCGAACTTGGGCGGACGGCGCTTGTACACTCCGTATCCTACGGCTGCGAGGATGGCCACGGCGACAAGGAACATCACGAACAACAGGTACGCGGGGAGACCCGTGTCGACCTCCATCGTCCACGTGTGCGTTTCTTGGTTCCCGGCTTGATCCGTGAGGACCAGCGTCATCGCGTACTCGCCGTCATCAAGCGCGTCCTCGAACGTGTATCGGATCTCCGTGGCGGTAACCTCCGCCGCGAGCTCTTCCCCGTCCATAAGAAGCCGCGTCTCGTCCGCATCGATGCCGCTTGTGGGTTCTTCGAACCCGATCACGATGCTTGGCGTGCTCGTTGCGACGATCACGCGCTCAGGTAGGGGAAGATCTTCGTCAACGCCGAGGGGAACGATCTCCTCGGTGGGATCCTCGATGAACGTGACTTGGGGTGCGGTTTCGTCGGTCGTGATGACCCACGCGGCCGAGACGAGTTGGCCGATCTGGTTCGCAACGCGCACGTCGAGGGTGTGGACACCATCCTCGAGTTGCGCAGGGTGCATCACGCTGAGGCCCACGAGGTTGTCTGCGTCATCGCGGTCCTCGTCGAGGGTCAGGTCGTTGATGTCGATCGGTTCGAAGTTGACGCGGAATTGAAGCGTGTCAAGGTCCAACGCGCATGCACCTGAGGCGCCTGCGACGTGGAGCGTGAACTCCACGGTGTTCTCGTTGAGGATGGCCCCGTCTCGGGGTTCCCTGTCGAGGATGTTGGGCGGCGTGTTGCAGGCGGTCTCGTAAGCGAAGGAGAAACTGTGCGTGAGCGTGTTCCCGGAGGCGTCCACGGCTTCCAGGTGCACCCCGTAGGTGCCTTCGGGTACGCCACCGGGGAAGACCTCGCCGAAGTCGTACGTGAGGGTGCATTCGCCGCTTTTGCAGTGATCCCCGCTGGACGTTAGGGGGTTCGCGTCGAAGGAAACGTCCGCGCCCCCAACTTGCAGCGTCGTGGCGTCCAGGTCGATGCCTGCTTCGTCGTGGAGCGTGATCTCGACGACGGGGGCATGTGGCCCGATCGTTGCACCCGCGGCGGGGTTGGCTTCGATGAGTTCGGGAGCATCCTCGGAGCTTGCAGCGGTGAAGTAGCTGAATCCAGGTAGCTCAGCTTCGAACGTGTACATGCCCATGCTCACCCCGGTGAACGTGGTGCTCAGGGCTTCCCACCCGTCCGCGGCTCGAAGCAAGAACACGGACTCAGGGTCCGTATCGCCTAGGTTCTCGGCGGGGATGTTGAAATCAAGCGTGCCGTCACGGATGATGTCCGCGATCGAGTCTCCATCCTGAGTGATGTCTAGGCTGAACCAGGCCATCGCGTTCACCCCTGGCGCTTGCGGCGCCGCGGGAGGTTGATCGGGCCCTGCGTCGATGTCCACGATGCAGCCCTCACACGCATCATCGAACGTGATGGTGAACTCGTTGACGAAGTCTGGAAGTTGTAGGCCGGTGAACGTGGCCGTTTCTCCAGGATTAGCTACCATCGGTGAACCGAGGGATGGGGCGGCTGTGGGGCCACCACCGCCTCCTCCGCCGCCGGGGGAGCTTGGGGCGGATTCGATGACGAAGTGCTTTGCCTCCGTTTGGAGCTGGAAGGGTAGGTCTAGTCCGGTGTCGACGATGAAGGTTAGCCAGTGGTCACCGGTGTCGAGTTGGGAGGGGTTGAGGGTGACGATGAAGTTCAGCGTGGCGCCGTCTTCGTGGCCGTAGCCGTATCCGTACCCGTTGGCGTAATCCTGGACGCTCATGGGGCCGTATCCGTACCCGTGATCGTCGTCGTACCCGTACCCGGTGTGCTCGAACGTGACGTAACCGTACCCGTGGGCGCCTTCCTCGATGTCGTCTTCGTTCGTCCACGCGATGTTCTGGATGATGGAGGGTCCCTGGGTTGTTTCCGGACAGGGCCCGGTGAAGGGGAAATCACAGGATTCATCCGCTTCGATGACGGGGTTTTCTTTGTCCTCGTTATCTGCAGATTCCACGACGGCCCGGATCTCGTCGATGAGGATGTGTTGATCCTCGGGGATCGTGATTTGAACCTCGAAGGAATGTTCGCTTTGACCGTCGTGGGGCGCGTCCCCTACGGAGTCGATGGTCATCTCGACGGCTGATGCTTCGTAGAAGAGCCCAGCGACCATCCCTCCGGTGAGCACCATGACTGCGATGGCGGAGATGAGTCCTTTGCTCCAGGTGTGCCTCCCGTTCATAGTGTCGACTCTCCTCTTCCTATATCCTGGGGGGGCTTGTAGGTTTCCCCTCTCCCCGTGGGGACAAGCCGGTTTTGGGGCTCGTTTTTGCGTCTTGGCGGAGAAGGGTGGTCCATCCGATCGCGGACAACGGGGCCCAGAGCGTGATCAGTGCTGCTGCCGCGGTGGCAAGGGGTGGGAAACCGGTGAGGGCGCCGTAGGGGGCAAGGCTGAGGATGGGGATGGTTGCGATGATCACGTGGGGGGCTGAGGGGTAGGTGGATCGGTGCCAGAGGCCAAGGCCCGTTCCGAGACCGATGAGGGCGATGCCGGCGATGAAGCCGATGGTGGCGAGGTGGAGGGCGGGGAGGAAGGCGTCGAGGTGCGTGACGGTGGCGTACCCCGTAAGGATGAGCGGGGGGAGCGGGCTAAGGAGGAGGCCGCTGCGGGCGAGGAGGCGGGCGGTGGTTAGGTTGGCGGGGCTGTTGGTGAATATGTTAGCGTCCACTGATGTAGCTAGATGCATTGTCTTGTATTTTTGGGTC
>PWVY01000009.1 GCA_003561665.1 Thermoplasmata archaeon | reverse complement strand
CGCACCCGGTCGATCGAGTGGTCTGATTCTGCGAACACTTCGATCCACCACTCGTTCACGCCGTCTGCCAAGGTCCAGTCAACGCTGAACTCTCCGGAGTTGGATCCGGAGTCGGGCGGGCTACCGCCCAGCCACGAGATGGTGTTGCTGGTCACGGTTTGACCGTCCGTGGATCGAGCTTCCACGAACACCTGCGAACCGCTGGGGATGTGGAAGCTGTCTGCCCAGCCACCCCAGCTTTGCAAGTGCAGGGTGTGCCATGTGCCGTCCACGTTGGCACGCACCCGGTCGATCGAGTGGTCTGATTCTGCGAACACTTCGATCCACCACTCGTTCACGCCGTCTGCCAAGGTCCAGTCAACGCTGAACTCTCCGGAGTTATCGCTGGACCCGGAATCGGGCGCGCTACCTCCGAGCCATGCGATGGTGTTGCTCGTTGCAACTTGGCCATGCGTGTCCCTGGCTTCGAAGTAGACCGGCGTGCCGCTGGGGATGTAGAAGCTGTCAGCCCACGAGCCCCAGTCTTGCAAGTGTAGGGTGTGCCATGTACCGTCCACGTTGGCTCGCACCTGCTCGATGGGGTTGTTCGCGTTCGCGTACACGTCGATCCACCATTCGTTGACGCCGTCTCCTAGTCGCCAGTCGACGCGGAGGTCGCCTGGTTCGTAGGTTGAGCCGCTGGAGGATCCGCCTCGGTCGGCTTGGACGCCTTGCACCCATACGTCCGCGGCGGGTTTCCAGTTCCCGTCCGCGTAGGCAAGACCCCAGTGGCGTTCTGCTTCACCGTAGTAGTTGTTCGTGTCCTTGGTCGGGGCGTCGTGCCACGATCGGTAGATCATGGAGTCAACCCCTGCGTCCTTCAAGCGGTCCAGGCCGTGGAAGAACCGTTCCAAGGATTCGGCTTGGTGGTGCAGGTAGTCGGGCTCCCAGAAGGAGGAGAGCGCGATGTCCGTGATGAACACCGGCTTCCCGAATTTCTGCTGGGCCACCTCGGCGCCGTGGGCGACGTCTTCGAAGAGGTTCTGGTACACGTGCAGGGCATCCTGCGTGGAACCAGCCATGCCTTGGACGCCGATGTAGTCGCTGGCGGCCGCGGCTTGGTGGAAGTTGTCCCAGGCCCAGTAGCCCCAGTTCCCGAACGAGAGGACGACCTCTGCGTTGGGGTAGTTGTGCTTGATGTGGTATGCCTTGTCGGCAAGGTACCCATCAAGGGGGCCGTGGCTTTCGGCTCCATTCTGATTGAACTCGGTCTCGAGCAGGATCACGACGGGTTCGCCGTTCATGTTCGAGTTGAGTTGGTGGAGAAGCTCGTTCGTGAGCCTGTCCCACCCGGCTTGGTCCTTGTGCGTGTTGTGCAGGTCGGACCAGCAGCCGTGCTCAAGGCAGTGGGGGGAGATGTCGTCGCCCCAGTAGTACAAGTGGATCGCGGGCGTGACGCCGGCGTTCCGCATCTCGTTCATCTGGTTGGCGATGCCACCCCATCCGCTTTGCAGCGTCCATGGTCCCACCCAGAAGGTTCCGTAGTCGGGTGCGACGCCTGCGCTGGCTTGCGCGCTGATCGAGGAGGCGTCCATGCCCACCTTCATGGGTTCATGGCTGTTCGCTGCTGCAGGCGCGATCACGAACGTGCCTGTCACCATGGCCAGGCTTAGGAGGATCGCGCCGATGCGCCATGGCCTCATGGGGCTCCCTCTTGGGGATGCCATGGCGTCCAGTGTGTGCTGGAGGCGCCATGCCTTGCGCATCCGGGGCCCCCGTTCGCAGGGACCGTCGCGGCGAGAACGCGCCGCGTGTTCGACCGTTCCCTAGAGTAGCTGTTGATACTTGATTTCGGTTGCAAGCTCTGCAACTCCAGGCTCCCTGCCATCGTTGCGAGTATATCAAGGCAGAACTTGCACAACCTAGAGGAACCTTGAAATAAGAAGTCCTATTCAGAGGGAATTGATTCCTACTTTCCCTCCATAGAATAATCTATATGAGGCCAATAATAACTCATGGTCTTGAAAAAACAGTAATATGGGGTGTTGGTCCCAGCGCCAGGAGGCCATGAAAAAGCTGGAGAGGCAACCCACACGCGATGCCATTCAGATACGTGGCGGTTCTGGCACAAAAACCGACCCTTGCTTCTCCTTAAGAACCCCAACGTCAAGGACCCTCGATTGGTGTACCTACGAGACGATCCCACGGGCCTTACGCATGAGCATATCCTCGAAGCGCTCGCCAAGGCTCACGACCGGCGCATCCTCGCGGCCGCACAACTTGAGCCCCAGGAAGCGCGGGAACTCATGGACGCCACCGGCATCGCCCCCAGCACCGTTTACCGGCGGATCAACGCCCTCCAGGAGAAGGATCTCCTCACCACGCACGATACGAAACTTCGGAACGGGAACCGGATCGAACGCTACCAAGCAACCGCCCCCTTTCTGGAGGTCCATATCGCGCAAGGGATCATCCAGATTCGATGGGCGCAAGAAGGCAGCGGCCCCTTGCACTCCCGTCAACACTGGCCCCCCCGTGAGACGCTTTAGGCCACTCCCCTGCCAGGGATTGATGCGTGGCGAGAGGGCCAACGGACTTTCACCTGGAGGCTTACACGGAAGGAAGCACCCTCGCCGAGGAGGTTGCATGATCCCTCGCTGAGGACACGCACGCTACGGATCCTTCCCCCTTTGCACCGTAGCCTTTCCAGTGCTGTGGATCGGGCCTCCTCAACGCTTGCGTTCGAGAAGCCCGTCACGTCAACCGTCTCCATCGGGCCCGTTCGCCGATGCTCGACCGTTCCTTGTTGGTCCATTCCATGAGGTTCCATCGCGCAAAGCACCCTCCGGGTGCCCAGAAAGTGCATGCCAAGCAAAGACCCCAATCAACCAGCCCTTTAGGGCACCAAGGGACCCCTTACAGTCTCTGGGGACAGCTTAGTCCTCCGTGTCCCTGCTTTTCCCCGCCCCCAATCCGATCAATTCTTTCTCCTCGCTTGGGAGGTTGATGTCATCCATACCCGTCTTCTCGAAGTAGTCCTCAAGGGCAACCTCCACCGTCTTGCTGAGGTTTTGACCCTCCAGAATCTTGAGTATGTGCAGCTTCATCCGTAGCCGGACAGGGATGGACACCTTGACGGTGCGCTCCTCTTCACCGTTTTCTTGTTTATCCATAGAAGGTCACTCCAGGCGCGTGCGCGATGCATTAATCCGTAACCTGTAAAGAAGGTCGAAAGCACCACGCCTGGCAACGCGTACGATTCTCTTGTCGCGGTCGGGAACGCTTGACGGGGACAAACCATCGTTGCGCTAGATGCGCACCGTGACGCGATCCCCTTGCTCGAACGCGTTCACCAACGCTTGCCCTTCCGCGCTGGATCGGCGAACGCGGATGTCCCCGTTGCGTCCCACGGTGGCCTCGAAAAGTCGCTCCCCATCGATGCAAACCTCGCCTGAGTCGCCTGCGACATCCGGCGTGAGCACCAGCACGATGTTCTTCTTGGTTTGCCTGGGCTCCGGGCGAAGCTCTTGGTACCGGTCCTGCACGTTTTCCTGACGGACGTTCGAGGAGGGCTCCGCTGAGGGTTCGTTCTCGTCACGCTCGTCGAACGTTCGGATGTCCAAGCTCACGCCCAAGTCGTCCTCGAGGCGTTGTACGTTGCTCCCTCCGCTCCCGATCACGCTTGCGATCTCGCTGTCCCGAACGTACACGGTGGCTCGGTTCGACCCGGTCATCTTCACATCGAACGGGCCGTTGATGCGCTTGCGCAACTGGTAGGAAAGCTGTGTTTGAGCTAACCGGTCCCTGCCGCTTTGCTTGGCTTTCCGTTGTTGCTCCTCGATCGGCATCACGACGGTCTGCTCCCCGTACGTGTAGATCTCATGAACCGGCTGTTTGGTCTCGAAATCCTTCACGACGACGACCGGGCGGGCCAAATCGTCCTCCATCATGCCCTCTGGGACCTTCACGGTCAAGGTCAGTTCCAGGATTTGCCCGATTTGCCCTCGCTCGATGTGCACGACCGTATCGACAACTTGCGGTATCATGCCAAGCTCGACGCGTCCAAGCAAGCGTTGCACCGCGTCGATGGCTCGGTTGGCGTGCGTGACGCCAACGAGGCCAACCCCGGCCAGGCGCATGTCCGCGAAGATGCCGAAGTCCTCGGTCTTGCGAACCTCGTCGTAGATGACGTAATCCGGACGCACCAGCAAGAGCACGTCGCTCGTGAGCTCCATGGATCCTTCCAGGGGAGCGTATTGCGTGATCTCGGGGTCCACTTGCAGATCGCGAGGGGCCTCCATGGTCTTGACCACGGTCTCCTCGTCGTGCAAGCGGTCCGCCAAGGCTTGGGCGAACGTGGACTTTCCGCTGCCCGGTCGACCGCTGATGAAGATGCCCCGTGAGCCTTCGATGGTTCGCGAGAGAACCTCCGCGGGAAGGTCGTAATCTTCGAGGCCAAGCCGGACGACGGGTCGCGTGGCCGTGATCTCGATCCCGTCCGAGAAGGGGGGTCGACCGATGGCGATGCGCATTGGGCCAAGTTGGCAGACCACCGCTCCGGGTCGCTCGATCTCAACGAACGAATCCGGGTCGCGGCGGGCTGTTTCGATGATCTCCCTGGCCATGCGCGAGAGGTCCTCGTGTTTGAGGGGTTCTTGGGAGAGGCGCTGAAGGCGCATGTTCCCTGGTGTTCCTCGTTTCACGATGGGCACCGTGTCCGCTTTCAGGTGCACGCTCATCGTGTTCTCGTCGAAGTACTGGAATAGCTCTAGATCGTCCGCTTCGGGTTCCTCGGCGTCGCTCCAGGGGTGAAGGTACCAGACGTTG
>PWVY01000341.1 GCA_003561665.1 Thermoplasmata archaeon | reverse complement strand
CGCGGTCCAAAGGAGGCGACACGCCTCCTCATGGTGACGGTCCTTCTTGTTGAGGATCGCCACGATTGCGGAAGTGTCGACGAGGATTTTCATCTAGCCACACTCAAGAAGCAGGGTCTAGGTATTGGTCGTGTTTCGATGATAAATCCTCAGGACCTTCAGCGCTTCCTGCAAGAGTCAGAAGACCTTCCCCTGACCATGTCTCCTCCGCATCCTCTTCTTTCTCTAGAAGCTGCTTCAAACGGCGAATGGCTTCGCCTTGGAGTTCTTCTGGGAGCTCATCGACGAGGCGATGCAAGTCATCGGAAGAGGCCGTCATGGTGCTTTTCTCGAAACCTTGTTGGTCCAGAGGCCAGAAATACCTTGCGGTGAGGTCACCGAATCTAATCCCCCTTTACCATCTCCATCTTCGAAAAGTGGACGAGGTGGGATTTGAACCCACGGCCTCGGCCTTGCGAAGGCCGCGATCTTCCAGCTGATCTACTCGCCCTGTGGGACCTTGCGGTCTGGACGGGGGCACAGGGGGACCCTCTTTTGTACCTTTCGAGAAGGGGGGGTTACGCGGTGGGGGCGTGGGTTCGGGGGGCTTTGTCGCGTGGTTTGGCGTGGATGGGGAGGGGTTCGGTGGGGCGTAGCGCCTGCTAACCCGTCGGGCTAACGGGGAGGCCCGTGGTTCTTCATGGGAGCGATGGCCAAGCCGCGGATCGAGATCGATCCTGACGTGCATCACGGCAAGCCCGTGATCGAGGGAACCCGCGTCCCTGTGCACCTCCTGGTAGGATCCATGGCCGGTGGCATGACGCTCGAGGATGTTGCAGACGAGTACGGGGTTGAAACGGAGGATGTCAAGGCCGCGCTTGAGTACGCATCCCACCTTGTCTCCGGCGAGGATGTTCAGCCCTTGGAAGCCTGAAGCCATCTTCTTCGAAGGCGAGCATGCCCCGGTTCTCCTCGACTGTCGTTAGGGAGAGGAGCTACGATGCGGCTGTGGAGTGTTGTGGTTGGGTGTTTTCTTGGATTTGGAAGGCTTCAAGGTTGGTCTTTTCTGGTTTGGGTTCGTGGCGTTGCGTATGTGTGTCCGAATTGTGATGAGGGGGGCGGGGCGGGATGAGACCCCGATCGACCCGGGCGTTCCGGTGTTGGATGAGGGGGAGCCTGAGGAGCGGGTCCATGGGGGGCCCGGTGGTGGTGTTGTTTTATCTTCTTTGTCGAGAATACCCTGGGCTTTAGCCCAGGGATGAATCGACTGGAGCCTGACGGATGGTTCGATGCCTGTTTGGACCAATCGAGACAACGTCGAAAACCCAAGTCTACCATGCATGCTGAACCCTTATGCCTCGGCGCACGCTCAAGCTCAGGCTCTACCCCAACCAAGACCAACGCTACCAGCTAGGACGAACCCTGGGGCTTTGCCGCCGGTTGTACAACCTGTGCAAAGAACAACGAGAACTGGCGTGGACGATGTTCGACCAGTCGATCACTTGGTACAACCAAAGCCGCCAACTACCGGGCCTCAAGGGGGACCACCCCGAGTTCAGGACTGTGCACAGCCAGGTGCTCCAGAACGTGGCCAAGCGCGTGCACAGCGCATTCGAAGCATTCTTCGAGGGTAGATGCGGCTACCCCAACTGGAAAAGCCGCGCGGATTACCGCTCGTTCACGTATCCGCAACCGGGCGGCGAACATGGATATGGAGGCTTCCGGTACCAGGACGGTCGCGTCTACCTTTCCAAGATCGGGTGGGTGCGGGCCTTCCACGAGGACAAACCCCACTGGTACGATGAGCAGGCGTGCACGCCCAAGATTTGCACCGTGAAAGAAGACCGGCATGGGAACTGGTGGGCCATGATCGTGTTCACAGTGCCCGAAGCGAACCTCAAGCGCGAGCCCGCGCTGGGGGGCTTGGTGGGGTTGGACGCGGGCCTCTCCCACCTTGCCACCTTGAGCACCGGCGAGACGATCACCAACCCCAACCACCTCAAGGAAGCTCAAACGCGATTGAAGAGGGCTCAACGCGACTTGTCAAGGAAACAGAAAGGCAGCAACAACTGGCACAAGCAACGAAAGAAGCTAGCAAAACTGCATCGAAGCGTACGCCGCAAGCGGCGGGACCATCTTCACAAGGTCTCCCGACGCCTGGCACAAGCCCACCGTGTGGTCGCCGTGGAAGGAAACTTAGCGGGACTCACGGAGGAAGGAGGCTTGTGCCAAGAGGTCCAGGACGCCGCTTGGGGCACCCTGTTCGAGATGCTGGAGTCCAAGCTAGCCGAGCACGGGGGCCACCTGGTCCGCGTTGATCAAAAAGATACGAGCAAGACGTGCCATGCCTGCGAGCACGTGCTCGATGGCATGCCGTTGCATGCGCGGTCGTGGTTTTGCCACGGGTGCGTTCGCATCCACGATCGCGATGTGAACGCCGCCCGGGTGATCGAGAACCGCGCCCGCAAGAAGCTCCAGCAGGTCGACGAAGCGGTACCCACGGGCCGTGGGGATTCTACGCCCTTGGACACGAGAGGTTGCAAACCTTCAGCGGTGGAGGTTGGTGCTCGTGGCTGAAGAGGGAAGCCCCGCCCTTTAGGACGGGGAGGAGGTCACGCGGATTGGTGCCCTTTTAGTCGCTCGTTTGCGGGCGTTTTTCGGGAGCGTTTGGAGGATGTGTCGGTCCCGTGTATGCGTCGAATTTGTTGGATTCTGAGGGTGCTCGCTGGGAAGCGTATGGCATCCGGACTATCGCTACCGTGGTGCATTACGAGGGTGGTGAAGAGGTATTCCGGGTTGAGGCCGGCAAGGCAAGGGCTTGGAGGAATCCGATTACGAGGTTTCCTGGGGGCCGTGTGAGGGTTGCACGGAATCTTCTTACCGCGCACATGGTTTGGCGGCGTTGATGCGGGAGTATGATGTTGTCGTGATTGGGGCGGGTGTGTGTGGGCTTCAGTCTGCGTTTCGTGCGGTGAATCGTGGTATGCGGGTTTTTATCGTGGAGAAGGAGCGTTTGGGGGGGACGTGTTTGACGCGTGGTTGCATCCCGACGAAGGCGATGATTCGCAGCGCGGAGGTGGCGGATTTGGCGCGTCGTGGGAGGGAGTTTGGGGTGCGTATCGAGGGGGAGGTACAGCCGGATTTGGAGCTTGTTGTGGAGCGTAAGGATGCGATCGTGGATCGGGTGGAGGCGACGAACCAGCGGGATATCGAGGCGACGGATGCGTTGGATCTGTTGAGGGGGACGGCTTGTTTCGTGGATGAGCACACGATCACGGTGAACGGGGAGGAAGTTACGGCGGATGCGTTCGTCATCGCGACGGGGGCGCGCCCGTTCGTGCCGGATTGGCCGGGCGTGGATGAGGTGGGCGTGTTGACGAGTCGCGAGCTTTTGGACTTGAAGGATCGGCCGAGGGATTTGGTCGTGATCGGTGGGGGGTACATCGGGATCGAGTGTGCGCAGATGATGGCTCGGCTTGGGGTGGATGTGACGATCGTGCAGCGCAGCGTGTTGTTGAAGGAGGAGGATCAAGAGCTTGTGGACATCCTGCGAGAGGTGCTTGGGGAGGATGGGATCGATATCCATGAGGGGACGGCGGTTAAGCGGTTTGAGCCTGTGGAGGGGGATCGGGCGTTGGTGGTGGCTTCGCGTGAGGGGGAGGAGGTTGTTTTCGAGGCGGATGAGGTGTTGGTGGCGGTGGGTCGTGTGCCGAACGGTGATACGTTGAACCTTGAGGCGGCGGGCGTGGAGACGTTCGGGGGTGGGTGGGTTCGTGTGGATGATCGGTTGCGGACGAGTCAGGAGCACATCGTGGCGGTGGGGGATGCGATCGGGCGGTACATGTTCACGCACGTGGGGCGCGAGGAGGCTGAAGTGGCCATCGTGAACCTCCTTGACGAGGGTGAGGGGATGCGGATGGATTACCATGCGGCGCCGTACGCGGTGTTCAGCGATCCGCCGTTGGCGCGTGTGGGGATGACGTTGGAGGAGGCGTTGAACGCGGGGCATGATGCGGTGGAGGCCTCGTACGGGTACGAGCACGTGGGGAAGGCGATGTGCCTGGGCGAGGAGGAGGGGTTGATGAAGGTCATCGCGGACGAGGACACGGGGGAGGTGCTGGGTTTCCACATCGTGGGGCACAACGCGGGGGATTTGTTGGCCGAGGCGACGGTCACGATGCACGAGCGAGGCAGCGTGAAGGAGCTCTCGGAGGCGATGCATATTCACCCGACGATGAGCGAGGCGGTGGAGGATACGGCGTACACGATGGCGCTCAAGCTTGGATTGCGGGAATGGTGAGGCGCTAGGTTCGGTCGTAGGTGAGGTGTTTTTGGATGCGTCCGTTTTGGTCGTGGATCTCGTCGAAGACAAGCCTCAATATGTGAGGTTACACCTGTTGGTTCGATGCCGACCATCACGTTGGACTTGGACGATGAGACCGCCCAGTGGGTCGAAATCCATTCCGAGATCAGCTGGAGCGAGGTGGCCAGGGAAGCCATCAAGCGCAAGATCCGTGAGCTGCAAGCGCTGGATGCGGCCTTCGCCGAGTCGGATTTGGACGAAGAGGATATCGAGCGCCTCACCTTGGAGGCCAAGCAGCGTCTTCTCGACGAGCTCGGCGGAACGGCATGACCGCATGGGTTTGCATGTCTTCGCCGTCTGATGCCGTGGAGGATACGGCGTACACGGTGGCGTTGAAGCTTGGCCGACGGGAGTGGTGAGGGGATGCGACGGTGGCTGCCCCACGGTCAGCTCGTGCTCGACACGATTCAGGCCGCCAGGGTCGGGGATTGCCCACCGCTTGTCGTGATCTCGCGGCATAGATCGCCAAACCGGGTGGCGCT
>PWVY01000230.1 GCA_003561665.1 Thermoplasmata archaeon | reverse complement strand
GAGGAGCTTCAGGCCACGAACGAGGAGCTCGAGACGGCCAAGGAGGAGCTTCAAGCGACGAACGAGGAGCTTGTCACCTTGAACCAGGAGCTCGAAGAGCGGAACAAGGAGCTCCAAGATGTCAACGATGACCTGGAGAACCTGCTACGAAGCGCCAAGATCCCCATCGTGATGGTGGATCAAAGCCTCAGGGTTCGACGGTTCACGCCGGACGCGGAAGCGTTCTTCAACCTCATCGGGAGCGACACCGGTCGCCCTTTGACCGACTTGAACATCCCCGTCGACGTCGAGATGCTCGAAGAACGCATGCTTGGCGTGCTCCAAAACCTCGACGAGGTCGAGATGACGATCAAGAACGAAGAAGGTGAGCTGTTCCGCATCCGGATGGAACCGTACAGGACCAGCGACAACAAGATCGACGGGATCGTGCTTATCGTCCTCGAGGAAAAGGCCGACGGAGGAGGTTAGGCTCGAGGCGTACCCACATCGAACCCGCCAGCGTCATCGTACGAGGCAAGGGCGAGCACCAAGACATCCGCGACTGTGCGATCGGTACCCAACGTGAGAGCGTGAAGGCGAACTAGCTCGCGTGTAGGCATCTCGATCTCGATCGTCCTCAACTTCTCCATCTCGTCATCGATCATCTCCATTCCAAAGATCCTCCAGCCTTGCAGCATCGAATGCGCATGCGTCCCCTTGGAACCCCTCCCTTGCATGGAAGGGCTGCTCGGTTTTCGGAGATATGAGAAAGGGTTGGTCGCCGGGCGGGGGGGGGTACCCGGCGACCGCGGAAGCGGCCCCAAGCGTGGAGGAGCGATGGGGAGGGGGCCGCTCCCAGCACGACCCCCTGGCCCGGGACGACCTTAAGGCCCCCGAAGGGTTCACTTTGTGCTCCCAACCGTGAGAGAGAGCGCCTAGGGGTGCTTTCTGCGGCGAGAGCTGTGGATGTAGGTTCGGCGCGTGCGCGGGAGCCTTAGCCGCGTACGGCGGGTGCCCAGCAACTCGTCCAACGGGTCGGTGAGCACCTGCTCCCCAAGCATTGGTGGCCCATCCTCGAAGTCCAGGGGATCTGGGATGAGGCTCTGGGGGGGCTCGTCATGCATGACGGGCCCGAGCGTGTCATGCTTCTCCGATTCGTCGGTTTCCTCCATCAGCAGCGCCGTTAGGGGGCGCCCCTGCCACATGACGGGCTCTTGGCGTACATCAACCGTGCAGGGCCGATCGTCTGGCCGGAGGATCCCGATCGTGGTTTCGCCACGCTTGTCGAGCGGTGGGGGGAGCATCGAACCGTACAGCTCACCTGCCGGGTGGCCGAACAAGGCGTGGGCTGCGTGGTTGGCGAAACGCACCACGCCCTCGTCATCCACAAGCACGATCGCTTGGGGATGATCCATCACGATCTCGTGCCACACCGGGGATCGGGGAGAGGGCGACTCGTTCGCGACTGACTTGTTGGGGGCATCGAACAGTCCCGGGACCATGGTTCCTTCACCAACACCAACTTTGTCCCACCCCTAGATAAACCCTAACACGATTAGGGTCTCTGGGAAGAACGGACCTCAGTGAAATCCCTCCTATGCAAAAGGAAACTTTCCTAGGAAGCATCGATCGAGCCCGTGGGAACGGGCGTTTCTCTATGTTCTTGTCACCCTCACCGAAGGCTTAAGGGAGGCCATGGGCTAATCCGAAGCGTGGCCAGCGAAGTCGAGGATGCGGTCCGATGCGAGATTGAGAACGTCGTGATGAGCACGCAAGGCCCCGTCGTGTTGCTCGTGCCTGAGAGCGATCCAAGCGTCGTCCTCCCGATTTTCATCGACCACAGCCAAGCCTTCAACATCCAAACCGCGCTGAAAGGCCATGTACCCCCTCGACCGATGACGCACGATTTGATGAACCACCTCCTCCAAGAACTCGGGGGCGTCGCCGAGAAGGTCATCGTTGAGGAACTCACGCAAGCCACGTTCTTCGCGACCCTGTGGGTCCGCCTGGAAGACGAAGGCGAACAGGAAGAGCGATCGTTCGATACGCGCCCAAGCGACGGGCTCGCGCTGGCTGTTCGTGCCCACGCGCAGATTTACGTCCGCGATCACGTGCTCGATGAAGCTGGCATCCCCCGAAGCGAGATCGAAGGGGAAGCGATGCACGTGGAGGAGACCGACGAGGACATCGATCTTGGCGTGGAACCCTAGCCTCTAAACATCCAGTTGGATGCGGACGGTCACATCCTCGATCTCCCAAGCTCGAGCATCCTGCCCCGCATCATCGAACGTCAACGCGATGCGACCCTCCTCCTCCAACCAGGCACCCCATTCGTCAGGCACGCGCTCGACGGCGTCGGTCAACGATCCAGCATCGTCCGGGAGCTCGACCACGCACGACACCGTTTCTTCCATCTCCAAATCGGCTTCTTTGCGCATCTCTTGGATGCGGCGAAGCAACTCCCGCGCGAAGCCCTCAGCTTCCATCTCGGGCGTCAAGTGCGCATCCACGAACACGCTCCCCTCCTCGAACTCGGCCCCGAGGATGCCCTCGGGAACCTCCGTCGTGAACGTCACCATCTTGGGGGTCACATCGAACCCGTCAAGCGTCACGGTCTCTCCGGCTTCGATCCGTGGCTTGATCTCTTTTGCATCCGCGGCGTGGATCGCTTCCATCACCCGGGGCGCTTCCCCGCGGAAGATGGGCCCGATCTCGTCCGGGATGGGTTCAGCGACGAGCTCAAGCTCCTCCCATGCGTCCCCGGCGTACTCAACGGTCTTCGCGTTTGTACGCTCCGAGAGCACGTCTTCAAGCGTTTCAACGGTTTCACCCACGAGCTTGTTCCCGGCCAGAACGATGCGTGGAACCGGCCAGCGCGTGGAGAGCTTCTCGCGTTCTCGGGCTCGGCTTGTGGCTTCCACGATCTCCCGCGCTTTGCCCATGCGTGCCTCCAGGGCCTCATCACGAAGCGCGGGGTTGGGCTCGGGCCAGTCTTGAGCGTGCACGGTCTGCTTGGACGGGTGAAGGTCCTTCCAGATGGCTTCTGCCATGTGCGGGACGAAGGGCGCTAGCAGTCTTGCCGTGGTGGAGAGGGTGACGGTGAGGGTATCGTAGAGGCTCGTTTTCGCTTCAGGTTCGCTTCGCCAAGCCCTGTCCCGGTTGAGGCTCACGTACCATCGGCTAAGGTCCTCGAGGATGAACGTTTCAAGCGCGCGGGCGGCTCGGTGGTAGGCATGCTTCTCCATGTAGCGGGTCACATCCCCCGTTGTGGTGGCCATGCGGGAGAGGATCCACCGGTCAAGCGCTCGTTCGGGGGGGTCTTCGTGCCAATCGGGTTCGCGGGCGGTGTACCCGTCCATGCTCATGTATTGGGTGGCGAAGTTGTGCACGTTCCAGAGGATGTTGAGCGTGCGTTGGGCTTCACGCGCGGTGTCTTCACCGTACCGTAGATCATCCCAGGGCGCGCTTGGTTCCAGCAGCGACCATCGCGTCGCGTCGACGCCGAACGCCTCGATGACGTCCCCGGGGGCGACGATGTTCCCGATGCTTTTGCTCATCGGGGTGCCGGTCTCATCGTGCACGAACCCGTGCATGACGACCTCTTCGTAGGGGACCCGTCCCATGCTGGTGACGCCTGCAGCGAGTTGGCTGTAGAACCATCCGCGTGTTTGGTCGAGCCCTTCGATGATGAGATCGCAGGGGAACCAGGCTTCGAATGTTTCCTCATCGCTGGGGTACCCGAGGCTTGCCCAGCTGGCCACGGCGCTGTCGAACCAGACATCCAACACGTCCTCGACGCGTTGCATGGTCCCCTCGCACGCGCTGCAGTCGAATGTGACCTCGTCGACCCAGGGGCGGTGGAGATCTTCAACGGTGTCGCCGCTTTTCTCTTCGAGCGTGCGCTGATCGCTGATGACTTCCTGCGCATCGCACGAGGTGCAGATCCAAACGGGGAGGGGGATACCCCAGTAGCGTTGGCGGCTGATGCACCAGTCGTGCGCGTTCTCGACCCAGTCGCGTTGCCGGGAGGCCCCAGCCCATTCGGGGGTCCATTCGACGCGTTGGACCTCTTCGAGCATCGTTTCTTTGACGTCGGTGACGGCGAGGAACCATTGTTCGGTCGTGCGGTACAGGATGGGCGTTTTGCAGCGCCAGCAGTGACCGTAGCTGTGCTCCTCGAGGCCGCTTGCGAGAAGAAGACCCGCCTCGTCGAGGCGCGCGGTCACGACGGCGTCGGCGTGCCCTTCGGGCGGTTCGCCTTGCTCTTCGGAATCTTTGCGGACCCTAAGCCCGGAGAATTCTCCAGCCTTCTCTGTGTACGTTCCATCGGGCCCGACGGGGCTAAACGGGACGATGCCGACCTCTTGACCGATCTCGTAGTCTTCTTTGCCGTGCCCGGTCGCGGTGTGGACAAGCCCGGTCTTGTCGGCGGTGACGTGATCGCCAAGGATGACCGTGTACTCGGGGTTGGATCGTATCTCTTGATGGTAAGGGATGGCGTCTTTGAAGGGGTGCTCGTAGGCGAGGCCTTCGAGTTCGCGCCCCTCCATATGCTCGGTGACGTGCGCGTCGTGGAACCCGGCCGCGTTCGTGACGGTGTCGATGCAGGTTTCTTCGATGATGAGTTCGAGAGCGTCGCCCTGGTGGTCCGTGACGAGGACGCGTGCGTACGTCAAATCGGGGTGCACCGCGACGGCGTTGTTCGCGGGCAGCGTCCATGGCGTCGTGGTCCAGATGACGAGGCTGGCGTCGTCGTCTTTGAGAGGGAAGCGGACGAAGATGCTTGGATCGGTTCGGTCTTCGTACTCGATCTCGGCTTGCGCGAGCGCGGTCTCGCACCGGGGGCACCAGGATAAGCCGCCGCGGTTGTCTTGGTAGAGCAACCCGCGCTCGTTGGCTTGGGAAAGCGCCCACCATGCG
>PWVY01000185.1 GCA_003561665.1 Thermoplasmata archaeon | reverse complement strand
TGCAAGCGAAGCTAGTCGACCTGCGACTTCCATCCACCTTCTATGAGACGTGGCACGGCCCTCGATTCGGCGTCCCGGGTCTGCGTGCCCTGCTCGAGGTGCACGACCGCCCGCTCATCCTGAACATGATCAAGCCGTGCGTCGGCCTCACGCCACCACAGGGCGCCCAGGTCTTCTACGAGACGGCGCGAGGCGGCGTGGACCTGATCAAGGACGACGAGAACCTGACGAGCCAATCGTTCAACAGGTTCGAGGACCGCGTGGAGACCTTGACGCGGAAACGTGCGAAGGCAGAGGACGAGACAGGAGAGGTCAAATCGGGCCTCATCAACATCACAGCCGAAACAGAGGAGGCCATCCGTCGCGCTGAACTCTTGCACGAAGAAGGATGGGAGTACGCGATGGTGGATGTCGTCACCACCGGCTTCGCTGGCCTTCAAACGATCCGGGAAGCGACAGGAGAGTTGGATCTGGCCATCCATGCCCATCGAGCGATGCACGCCCTTTTCACGAAGGACGAGACGCACGGCATGGCGATGCCCTGCCTTGCCAAGCTTATGCGCCTGATGGGCGTCGACCAGTTGCACACCGGCACGGTCGTAGGCAAGCTCGTCGGAGACGAGGATGAGGTGGTGGCGAACCGGGACCAGCTGAGGGACGAGAGGACGGAACCGCGCACGACGCTTCTGGGTCAAGACTGGGGCCCCATCCGGCCTGCGTTCCCCGTGGCAAGCGGCGGGCTTCATCCGGGCATCCTTCCTCAAATCATGGACTTGTACGACAACGACGTGGTCATCCAGTTAGGCGGAGGCATCCATGGACACCCTGAAGGATCGAAGGCCGGCGCCCAGGCCCTGCGCGATGTGATCGACGGCGTGATGGCCGGGCGAACGCTGGATGAGATCGGTCAAACCAGCAAACCGGTGCAAATGGCCGTCGAGAAATGGGGTACAAGCAAGCCCAAGTAAGCATCGTTCCGGCCAACCAGCGTAACCCCTTTTTGCCTCCATGCGCTTCCACTCCCGTGGCTGTTCCGAGCGTTTCGTATCTCGATGCGATGGATGCCGGGCGCTACCAGCAAGCAAGCCAGGACGAAGCGCTGGAAGCGCACGCCAAAGAAGGGGACGCGCTGGCTCAAGCGTTCTTGGTCATCGCGAGGGTGCACCGTGACGCAGCCACCGGTAACTTGACCGGTTGCATGGAGAAGACCGAACGAGCCCTTGGGATTCTGGGGACGAACGTCGAGCAAGGATGGACGCGGAAGGCCCTGGTTCAACATCTCCAGCAATGCAAAGAGTATGCCCGTGAAGGCAAACCCCTTCCCGAACTGCCCTCCGGCATCTAAGCGCTAAGCTGCTTGCGTGCCGTCGTTCCCCTCCTCCTCGACGGGGTCCTCACCGCCGGGCGATGCGGACAAGCGAGAAAGATCCCACCGTGACTCGGCGAGCATGTTGAACACGACCGCTAGAAGGCTCAAGACCAGGGGCCCCAGAAGGAACCCCATGATGCCGAACGCAATCAACCCACCCAAGACGCCTACGAAGGCAAGGAGCGGGTGAAGCGCCGCGCTTTTCCCGATCACCATCGGCCGGATGATGTTGTCGACGCTGCTGATCACGACGGCCCCCCAAACCAGCATGGCGATCCCCCAGAAAAGCTCCCCCGTGGCGATCAAGAAAACACTCGCAGGCATCCACACGAGGAACGCGCCCACGACCGGCAAAAAGCTCAAAACGGCCATCACGAAGCCCCAGAAGAACGCGTTCGGTAAGCCCGTCACGAAGAACGCTACCCCCCCCAACGTGCCCTGAAGCCCGCTTGCAAGCATCTGCCCCCAGATCACGCCGTCCACGGTCGCTTTCGCTTCAGCGATGAACCGATCTTCGAGACCGTCAGCCATGGGTGTAGCCCGTTTGAACCGAACAAGGAAACTGCGCCCGTTCAAGAGCGCATAATATGTCACGATGACCGTGATAATCAAACCAAGAAGGAAGATCGCGGTCGACTCCAACGCGCGCGGGATCCACGACGCCAACTGGGCCTGGATGCTAGGGATGACCTCCATAACCAACTCGCGCCCCGTGTTCTCATCCACATGCGCGGGGAACCCGAACGTTTCATGAGACCACGTCAAGAACGTCAGCAACCGTTCCTCAACCTGCGCCACGGACAAACGACCCACCAGCTGCGTCATGTCCCGGATGATCAACCACGCCATCACGGAAACGGGCACGATAAGCAACAAGAACGCAGCTAACACCGTGACGGCCGAGGACACCCGAGGAAGACCCGTCCACGTCACCAAGCGCTCATGCAACGGGTACGCCAGCGTCGCCAGCAACAACCCTAAAACGATGTACGCCCAGAACGGCGCGGCCACCTGCCAGGACAGGACCAAGAGGATGGCTCCAAGCGCCAACAGCGTCGCAAGATCCACATCCCAGCGCATCACCCCCCTATCGAGACCCTCCTTTAGGGTCCCTTCGGTCCAGGAACGTTCACAGTAAAACGATTAACCCAACCGCCGTCAAGACGGCCGCCAAAACAAGCGGCACCGTCACACGACCCAACAAGCTCCGGTTGATGACGGCCACCACCGTCACCTTGGACACGAACCCGATCACGGTCGCTAACCCCGCCGTCACCAAGCCCACGCTCATCGGGATCGTCCCCGTGAACACCAGGTTCGCAGCGGAAGCAACCACCGCGCCGCTGGACACCACAGCCCCGATGCTCGTAGCGTACACGCCCAAGGGGCCAGCGAGATCCTGCAAGAAGAACGCCGCAGCATTCACCGCCGTGAACACCAGCGCGAACGTCAACGCTGGGCGAATCGCGAACGGGCTCTTCAACCCGATATCCTCCGTGCCCGCGTCAGGGGGAGATCGCCGCCCAAACCAAACGCCCCAAACGATCATCACTACGAGGGGTGCAGCCATCAACAACGTGAACGGGACCAGCAATGTGAACGTGGGATCCGCGATGCCAGTCAGCACGATGTTGCGCACAAGCGAAGTGCCCGTCGCGGCGATCACGGCCGCGCACGCAGCAGGCCCCAACGCAGCAACCCCCTTCGCCAACCCCGACACGCTCGCCGTCGCTGCCTCGCTATTCACCAACCCTCCCAACGCGCCGGCAGCAGGCAACCCACCCCTTGCTCCCATCCGCCGAAGCGCCAAGAACGAAACGAACCCCAACGCGCTTGCGGCCACGACGATCAAGAGCGTCCACTCCAGATCGATCGGACGGCCCGCCCCGATCAGCCCACCCAGGTAGGGCCCTTCAGCCTGGCGAGCCAACGGGAACGCCACGAACGCGAGCGCGATGAACTGCACGGCTCCCATGATCTCCCGGTTGGTCAACGCGTCGGCCAGTTGATGGAGGCGAGTCCTCGTCAACAACAACGCCGTTGTGACGACGCTGACGACGATCGCTTCGAGAAGGAAGCCCAAACCGATCAAAGCCCCGAAGAAGAACGTCACAACGATCGCCATGGGGGTCGTGAAGCCCAGTTCGCCACCCAACGAGCGCACGTAAAAGAAGCTCACAGCCGCGATGAGCATCCCTAGGATGCCCATCGTCAAGGGCCAATGAGATCCCATCATCTGCCCCATGAACGCGGCCAGGAACCCGGCCAGACTGATCAGGGGGAACGTACGGATCCCCGCCAACACGTACCCTTCCGAGCGCCGATGCTGTCGCTCGATGCCGACCAGCGCGCCCGTGCCGATCGCCGCAGCCAGATCCAACAAGAACGGGATCGTGCTCAGGGACGCCACCCCGCCAAGGGACCACCGGTTCGGATCCAGGCTAGGACACCGACCAGGGAGGAAGGCCTGCCGCTGCTAGGATCGACGGGGGGCATGCTCCCCTCCGTACGCGCCTCGGCTCGGGAAAGCCTTTCGAAAACAGCCCCCTGTCACCTCTGACGTTCAGAACACGAACGTTTTTAAGGCTCTGAGGCTCCGAGGGTGGTAATGTGGCCTCGCGCCATCCTCATGGGCATCCTGATGGTCACGGTGGGCCTCGTTGGTTGCATCACGACAGGTCCCCTCGCAGAGAACCCCACGGCCCCCTGCGGTGAACTTGACGACTCGTTCGATATCGAAGCCGCCGAGGCTTTCAACCCACGCGTCGAGATGAACACCTCGAAAGGCCCCGTCGAACTTGTTGTGTACCAAGCCCAAGTCCCCTTCACGGCCGGAACCTTCCTCACGCACGTGGAGGAAGGAGAGTACGACGAGACCCGCTTCCACCAGCTTCGAAGCACGTTCATCCAAGGGGGTGACCCCTACTCTCGGGCCGACCACCAGCCCCACTTATGGGGTTCAGGCGGTCAAGGAGAGATGCCCAACGAGTTCCACCAGTTCCTTCGCCACGACGAACCCGGGATGGTGAGCCTAGCCGCCCCCCAACCCCACATGGGCGGCTCCCAATTCCTCATCACCCTCACCCCCCTTCCAGGGCTTGATGATCGCCACGACATCTTCGCACGCGTCACGGACGGCATGGATGCCGTGTGGGAGCTTGCGAACGTGGAAACCGACGAACACAACCGACCCACCGAGAACGCGTTCCTCGAAAGCGCAACGCACCTTCCCGCCCAACGATCCGCGGACGAAGGCCACGTAGCCCTCTCCTCGTACGGTTTCGATTGCGAACAAGCCGCAGAACCCAACGGGACCGCGGAGTTCCTCATCGCCGTACGCAACACCGGCCCGATCCCGATGCAAGGAGACCTCCAAGCAGACCTCCCTGGGTCCAACTGGACCGCGGAGATGCGAGACATGGAGACCCTGGTTCTCGCGTCCGGGCAAACACGCGCCATCCCCGTGGACATCCACGTCCCCGAGGATGCAGAACATGGAACCTACACGATCCAAGCCCACATCCAAGACGCCGACAGCGACGCGACAACGACGAGAGA
>PWVY01000167.1 GCA_003561665.1 Thermoplasmata archaeon | reverse complement strand
TCGTGCTCAGGCGGGGTTGGGGGCGCATGTGATCACGGCGGGGGTGTGGGAGAACGGGACGGCGTTTTACACGAACCATGAGCGCTTCCATGAGCGGGCGGATTTGCCAAGGGGGGATGTGAGTGGGGAGGAGGAGGTGAGTTTGGATCCGTTGCGGGTGTACGTGTACGATGAGGATCCTGACGAGCGGGGTGCGCAGTATGAGCGGGAGGGGTACGTGCCCACGATCGAGGGGTTCAATGAGAACCTGAAGGGGCATCCGACGGTGGGTGCGTCGGTGACGTGGATGCCTCCTGAGGAGGCGTACACGAGGCCGGGGAACGAGGATCATGACTTGTACGGGGATGCGTTGATTTTCTTCGTGGAGGTGTTGGAGGTGAGCGAGGTGGCGTGCGATGTGCCGGAGCCTGTGTGCGTGCTTCCGGAGGCCAACACCGGCGATATTCGTCGTTGAGAGGCCCCAACAAAAACCCTGAAATAGCTCGTTATACATAGAGTATAACTATGCATGCAAAGATCCTGAAGTGGGGCAACAGTTACGGGATTCGCCTCTCGAAAGCGGACGTGGAGGAGCTGGGAGTGAAGGAGGGTGACGAGGTCGTTGTCGAGGTCTTAGCGAGGCCGGGGGAGAAGGTGGATCTCTCGGGCGTGCGCACGTTCTCGCTTGGTGGAACCTTGGCCGATGATCATGACGAGGTGGAGTGGGCGTGAGCAAGGTTGTCGACTCCAGCTTCTTGATCGCTCTCTTCGACGAGGATGATCATCGCCACGAGCGGGCTTGGGGGCAGGCCGAGGAACCCGAGCCGCTCTTGGTCCCACCGGAGGTGTTGACCGAGACGCTTGGCGTGATGCATGCCCGATTTGACTACGGCATAGCGGACGGCATCAGGGAGGGGTTAGGGAAGATTCCGACCGTGGTTCATCTGAACACCACGCCGCAAGAGCACATCGGGCAGATCTTCCAAGAGGCGAACGGGGTGCTTTCGTGGACGGACGCTGCGGTCGTGGCGCATTGCCTGGTCGAGGAGGCCGAGCCCTTGTGCTTCGACTCGGACATCGAGGAGTTCTATCGTGAGACGGCCGCGTGAGGCGTCGTGCCTTCACCTAGGGTTCCTCGTGAGGGGTCACGGGGATGCGGTGTTCTTCTTTCATGGTGTTGAGGACGAGGTGCGTGGTGGTGTGTTCGACGTCTTCGTGGGCGAGCATGTCCTTGACGAAGTCGTTGAGTTCGGTGCGTGATCGGAAGCGGGCGAGGATGACGCTGTCGAAGCTGCCGGTGACGTCGTAGACGCCGAAGACTTCGTCGCGTTCGCTGAGCGCGTTTTGGACCTCGATGAGGTTGCCGCGGCTGATCTTGACGTGGATGACGGCGGTGAGCTCGTACCCGAGGGCGGTGGCGTCGATGAGGGGGATGTAGCCTTGGAGGATGTCGGCTTCTTCGAGGCGTTTGATGCGGGTGGAGACGGTGGAGAGGGCGATGTCGAGTTCGTTGGCGATGTCGCGGTAGCTTTTGCGGGCGTCGTCGTTGAGGGAGGCGAGGATGCGTCGGTCGGTGTCGTCGACGGTGTGGTCGTTCTTGTCGGTTCCCATCGGTGCGCGCAAGGGGCGTTCGGTCTTTTAACGGTTCGCCGAACGTTCGTTCGGTGTAGGGGGGTGGGTTGGGGACCGGGAAGGCTTTTGGGAGGGGTGCCGTTTGGCCGGTTCGAAGGTCATGCGGTGGCGTCTCTCGGATGGGTACAAGATGGCGTCCGTCGTGGTGGCGGTGGGTCTCTTGTTGGTCGTGTTGAACGTGGAGGCGATTCGTCGAGGAGGGCCGGATGCGTTGGGGGTGATCTCGCTGTTGGCGGCCGTGTTCGTCGCGGTGTTGGGCGTGGCCCTCATGCTCCAGCGGGAATCCACCGATTGAACACCATAGAGGCTGTTCACCGTTCGTATGTTCGGTCCACGGGGAGAAAAGGTTAAACCTGTTCACCTTCGTGGGGGGTGTGTTGGTCGTTCAGCGACCCTGGAGGAAACACGCATGGCTCCCATCGAGACACCCCCGATCCCCGAAAGCGAAGACGAGGTCTTCGAACTCGTCGAAGAACACGACGTCGCCTTCGTCCGGCTCCAATTCACGGACATCCTTGGCCACGTCAAGAACATCGCCATCCCCGCACGCCAACTCGATAAAGCCTTCGACGAAGGCATCTGGTTCGACGGCTCCAGCATCGAAGGCTTCGTACGCATCCAAGAAAGCGACATGCGCATCGAACCCGACCCCTCCACCTTCGCGCTGCTCCCCTGGACCCTCGACGACGACGGCGGGCCCACGGCTCGCCTCATCGGGGACGTGTACTACGAGGACGGCGAACCCTTCGCCGGTGATCCCCGCACCATCCTCCGCAACGTCATCGACAAAGCCCACGACGCCGGGTACATGGTGAACATGGGACCCGAACCCGAGTTCTTCATGTTCAAAACCGACGACGAAGGTCGCCCCACGACCACGCCCTCCGACGCAGGCGGGTACTTCGACGCCGACCCCAAAGAGGTTGGAAGCCCCGTACGCCGCCAGATGAACCAAGCCCTCGACATGATGGGCTTCGAGATCGAAGCCAGCCACCACGAGGTCGCCGAAGGCCAACACGAGATCGACTTCAAGTACGCCGACCCGCTCACCACGGCCGACCGTGTCGCCACCTTCCGCACCGTCGTCAAGGTGATCGCGCAAAACCACGGCTACCACGCCACGTTCATGCCCAAACCCATCGCCGGCATCAACGGATCCGGCATGCACGTGCACGTCAGCCTCTTCGACGAAGCCACCGGCAAGACCGCCATGGCCGCCGAAGACGACGAGTTCGGCCTCTCCAAAACCGCGTACCAGTTCATGGGTGGCGTTCTCGATCACGCGCCCGCCATCACCGCCCTCGCGAACCCCACCGTGAACAGCTACAAACGCCTCGTGCCCGGGTACGAAGCCCCCGTCTACATCGCCTGGAGCACCCAGAACCGAAGCTCGCTCGTGCGCATCCCCCGCGCCCGAGGCAAAGGCACCCGCTTCGAGCTACGAAGCCCCGACCCCAGCTGCAACCCCTACCTGGCCTTCGCCGCCATCATCGCCGCCGGACTCGACGGGCTTGAGAACGCCACCTACCCCGGCGAACCTGTGCGCGAGAACATCTACGAGTTCACCGAAGAGAAGCGCAAACAAGCCGGCATCCCCTCTCTGCCCGGCTCCCTCGGGAAAGCCGTGCAAGCGCTCGACGAGGACGAGGTCATCCGCGACGCCATCGGCGAACACACCCACGAGAAGTTCGTGACCGCCAAGAAAGCAGAATGGAACGAGTACAAAGCCCAAGTCTCGCCCTGGGAGATCAACAAGTACCTCGCAGACTTCTAACCCGTCACGACGACGGCCAAAACCCCGTAGAGGGGTCACGAAGACGCTACCCCGCCCCCCTCCTCCCTGCTTCTCCACTTAAGCGTTCCCTCAGGGGAACCACCACCTAAGACCACGGTCCATCACCGACGACAGGCACGCATGGGAACGCCCGACCCCAATCAGCCCAACCCAGGATCGATCAAGCGAGCGATGAACATCCTCATCGGGCACCCTCTCCTCGTCGCGCTCCTCGTCACGGGCCTCGGCACCGCAGCCATCACCATCACCTACCTCAACGACTCCACCATGACGGCAGACGCCATCGAAGCCCCCATCCAGTTCGAAGAAGGCGACGACACCACCACGACCGCAAGCGACTACGTGAACACGTTCACCATCTCCTCCGATGCCACGTACTTCACCGCCAGCATCAACGGCGTCCCCGAAGCCAACCTCACCATCGAAAGCTTCGTCAAGATCAAGAACACCGACGACTCCAACAGCCACGACGTTACCCTCACCACCTCGCAAGTCAGCAGCGCAGAGGTCGACGACTACACCCTCATCATCCTCGACACCGACAGCAACACCTTGGACGTGCTCGACTTCACCGCTGCCAGCCCCAGCGCCACCGCCACGCTCCCCGCAAGCACCACGTACGAGGTACGCCTCCACCTTGAACTTGCAAGCGGAGCCACCCTCACCGGCGGCCTCGAACGCGACATCACGCTCAGCGTAGGATAACCGTCATGACCCAGGGCCTTAGGGTCCACACGCCCCTCCTCATCGCCACCCTCATAGGCCTCAGCCTCGCAGCGACAGCAGGCATCACCTGGAGCACCCAAACCAACGTCCAAGCCCACGCCACCGACCCCCCCCTCGTGTTCGAAGCCGGCGACAACGCCGACAACCCCCGATGGTTCAAAAGCTTCGAGATCAGCGACGACAACACGAGCTTCACCGCCGAAATCATACCCCGCGCTGGCGCCGGCGCTCACGTCGAAGACGTCGTACGCCTCACCAACGACAACGCCCAACAACGATACGTCACCCTCGAAGGGACCCCCATCGACAACGAACACATCCCCACCTTCGAATGGACCCTCACCGACGACGATGAAACCGTCACCACCCTCGACCATACCCAACCCGACCCCAGCACCACCTTCACCCTCCCCCCCAACGAAACGGTCACCTTCGCCATCACGGTCCAAACCGAACCCGGCGCCGGCAAACACAACGCCGGCATCAGCTTCACCCTCTCCCTCGAGGTGACCTAACCATGCCACGAGCCGGGCTCATCCTCCTCGTGGCCCTCCTCCCCACCGCCGCCGCGGGCACCCTCATCACCTACCCCCCATCCACCGGGGACCTCGACCCCGTGGAAGTCGACGTCCCCTGGGGCCAAAAGATCCCTGATACGACGATCGGCGCGAACAACTCCACCGCGACCGTCACTCTCGAAGGAACGCTTCTAACATCAACCGACGACGTCCTCTACGTCAACAACACGAACCCCGACACCGACCTATACATCCGATTAAACCTCGTCGATACCACGGGGCTCGACT
>PWVY01000074.1 GCA_003561665.1 Thermoplasmata archaeon | reverse complement strand
TTGGCGCGTTCCTCTTGGGCGTCTCGGGCGTGATGGCGACGGAGGGCCTTGGACGCACGGTCCTTGTTTCGAGCGTGCTCGTTGCAGCCGTTGGGGGGTTGCTTTGGCGATGGTCCCGGGCGGAGTCGACGGCCTTCTTGGCGCGCATGGCCACGGGGTTGGTGGGGGTATTGGTCATCTACGCGCTTGGGTGGGTCGTGCTTGCGTTCGTGACCGGCATGAGTTTTGGGTCCGCGTTGGCGCAGGGTGTGATCCAGTTCGTGCCCGTGGACCTTGCGAAGGTGTTCGTTGCAGCCGGGGCCACGTGCGCCGTTTTGCCACCCGTCGATAGGGATGGGTAGGGTGGTTCTTTGAACGTGTTTGGCCTCGGAAATCGTGATGCTTTCAGGGTCCTGTCGTGGGCGTGGTGATCGTGTATGGCTGAACGAGATCGACCTGAGGAAGAGCAGGAGCGGCAGGAAGCAGAGCGACGGGAAGAGGAGGAGCGCCGTGGAAAGCAGGGCCAGGAGGGTAAAGAGGGGATGCGTGAGGATGAGCGTTAGCTTTCGCCTGTGAATCGTTCCTTAGAGTGGGTTCTGCACCCCTCCTTCCCTTTTTCCTGTATTGGGGGTTTTCAAGCGGTTTGCGTCGCGTGGATGGCTTGAGTAAGCTTCAAAAACCAGGCATGCTACATGGTAGCATGCATGGTTGATGAGGAACAACACCGCGAAACACCCGCCCAACCCGAGGACAACCAGGAACGCCCCCGCGACTGGATCGATCACGTCCGTCGACGACGCACCATGACGGGATCCGCCAGCTACGGCAACCGCTGGTGGCGACGGCCTTCGAAGGAAACCGACGACGACGAGGGCTAACCGAGCCACGTGAATTGCCCCCATGCATGTGGGGCGTGGGCAAGATGTTCCCATAGCGGAAGCGACAACCGTCCCCTGTTGGATGCGCGAAGCGATGGGCGAAGGACGTTACCGCGTGGGCTTGTTCTTCCTCTTCGCTGCTGTCGTGATGTTGGCAGGGTGCGCTTACGAGGATGATGCGGTGGTGCTCGATGCGACGCACGTCGAAGTCGAGGGGGAGCCGTGCGAGGAAAGCGAAGACGCCACCCAAGAGGTCGGGGATGATCACGCTTGCCACCACGTGGACGTGGAGGCGCAGAACAACGGGAACGGGACGATGGAGACGAGAGCGGATCAGTGGGTGGGCGTGACGGACTTGGATAGCGTCGTTGACCCGTTCGAGGTCACAGGCGATGAGGAGATCGAGGCGGAGGAGGAAGGCGTGGTCACGTTGCTCTTCGCGGTGCCCCAGGGCCAGGTGTTGACGGAGGTTTGGTTCCAGGCAGCGTGGATGGAGGACCCGGTCTTCGCGAACGTTCCTCCGTACGAAGGAGCAGCCGGAGGTCCAAGCCCGACGAACGGTGGACAGCCCACGCCTTAACCGGGTGCCTCGTCTGTACGTTTCATCCTGGGCACGATCGCATCCAACCCAGGGCTGCACAGGTGGTGTGCTTGATCCCGTGGTTGGGGGATCCCGGCGGCTTCAAGGAGGGTGTTCTCTTTGATCTTCACGTTCGCTTCGAGCAGGGGCCAGGGCTTGTGCTGAACCTCGGTGTATCGAAGGGTTCCCTTCGGGGTTTGGGTGAAGGTTCGGTAGCGTTCGAAGAGGAACGCGTGCAAGGATCCAGGCTTGGCCCGGAAGCGGTCGCCCAGGGGTTCATACCCGGCCTTGAAGCGGGCACTGCGGGCGCCGGGGTGGCGTCGTTGGCTATCGAAGTGAACCATGTCCTCGTGCTCGGTGATGGTCACGTCGGCGTGGTAGTAGGGCAAGCGGTGCAGGATGCGGGCGCCAAGCACGGTGAGGACGCTATCGGCATCGAGGCTGAAGAAGAACACGCCGTCTCGTTCGTTGCTTGTCACGTACGTTCGAAGGTTCACGCCAGGAGCCGTGATGCCCAAGAAGGAAGGCACGTACCGTGAGCGAACGTCCACGTTGTTGAGCGCGACGATGGAGACCCAGGCCTGACCCTCGTAGGTGTCCAGGGTCAACGCGTTCGGGATGTGGGGGGCAAGCCGGTTGGGGTCGATGGGCCAATTCGCAAAGAGGACATGGCGCCATGCCAAGTGCAAAGCGATGGGCATCGGTACGCTCGCCCCGTGCAAGGCTTGGGCACGTTAGGTTGGTTCGCTGCCCGTGCGTGTTCAACGCTCGTGCTGGTCGTTGCTACCGGCGTGTAGGGAACGCCGTGGAGGCTTCTTACCTGGCAACCCGCGTCCCTGGGGCGTCATGATGCCGGGCCCTGCGCGCGATGAGAGGGACGTGATCTCGCCGATGCGATGGTACGGGGGCAGCATCGCCATCGTCAGTGGAGTGTACGCTGTGATCATGTCGATGATCATGCCGGAGATGACGCAAGCGGGCTGGTTCATGCTCGTTCTGGGTCTAATCGTGCTCGTTCACGGCATCCTGCTCGTCACACCGCTTGTGCTTCGCTGGGGCGATATCAGCGGGCCGCTTATGCTG
This sequence comes from Thermoplasmata archaeon, assembly GCA_003561665.1. Classification (GTDB taxonomy): domain Archaea; phylum Thermoplasmatota; class SW-10-69-26; order SW-10-69-26; family SW-10-69-26; genus PWVY01. The sequence continues at coordinate 2,467 of PWVY01000074.1, read as the reverse complement.
TTGTACGCGGCGTTGATGCTTCTTCAACAAGCCTGGCTTGCCATCCGCCAGCCCGAGATGGAGGGCATGAACGGCATGATGGAGACGGGCACGATGACGTGGGATCCGGGCATGGTCGCGTTAGCCCTGTTGATGCTCATCAGTGGGCTGATCATGACCGCCCATCGGGACGGGATGAAAGCCCAACCCACGCCCGAACAGTGAATGGGCTACGAGGCGGTTCAAGCGGCGAAAACGAGGCCTTCGAGCGAGGGTTGAAATACGAAAGCAACGAAAGGTATGCTAGGTCTTCCCATGGCATCCTCGAGCGTCCGCGGTACGAACGAGGTGCACGCGCTCTTATCAGAGATGCGAAAACCCCCCAAGGAGCAGGATCCTGCACGCTTGGGCATGCTTCGATCACGCGTCATCCTCGACGAGATGTTCCAATTCGTCGGCCTACTCGACATGGACGGGAACCTGCTTGACTGCAACCAAACCGTCCTCGATGCCGCCGACATCGAACGCGACGCCGTCATCGATAAACCCGTCTGGGACACGCACTGGTGGGACGTCAGCGAACAAACGCGACAAGACCTCCAAAACGCTGTGCAACGCGCCGGCGAAGGAGAGCTCGTCCGATACGACGTGAAAGTCCGCGTTGACCCCAGAGGTCACCTGCGATGGATCGACTTCAGCTGCAAACCCATCCACGACGCGGACGGGAACGTCGTCCTCCTCCTCCCCGAAGGCCGAGACATCCACGAGCAGAAACTTTTCGAGCAAGAGCTCGAAGAGAAAAACGAGCAGCTCCAAGAACTCGACCGCTTGAAAAGCCAAATGTTCGCGAACGTCAGCCACGAGCTCCGAACCCCCCTCGCTTTGATCCTTGGAAGCACCGAGAACCTCACCACGCACGACATGCCCCCCGAGGACCTCGAAGAAGTCGAAACCATCCGACGCAACGCGCTTCAACTCCGCGGACGCGTCGACGACCTCCTCGACATCGCACGCCTCGAAGCCGGCCGCGTTGAGATCACCTACCAACACGCCGACCTCGCCAACCTCTTCCGACGAACCGCCTCCAACTTCGAAGTCATCGCCCACGACAACAACATCACCCTTACCGTGAACACCCCAGAAACCCTACCCGCCGAATTCGACCCCGACAAGATCAACCGCATCCTCACCAACCTCCTCTCCAACGCAATCAAGTTCACCCCCGAAAACGGCATCATCCGCGCCAAGCTCGAACACGACGACAACGCGGACGAAGCCAAGATCATCATCGCAGACAGCGGCCCAGGCATCCCACCCGGCATGCGCGATGCCGTCTTCGAACGCTTCCGCCAAATCGAAGAATCAAGCACCCGACGCTCCGAAGGAACCGGCCTCGGCCTCGCCATCACCAAAGAACTCACCACCCTCCACCATGGCACCATCGGCATCCAGGACGCCCCCGAAGGCGGCGCGCTCTTCTGGGTCCAACTCCCCCTCAAGGCTCCCAAAGGAACCAACGTGGACACGATCGAACCCCACGACGGTTCTGGCACCTCGCCGGCCATCGAAGCCGCGGAGGCCGAACTCACCAACACCCCAACAACCCCCCCCGACCACAAGCCCCATACCCCCGGTCAACCCACGGTGCTCGTCGTCGAGGACAACGACGAGATGCGAAACCACATCGCTCAACTGCTCAGCGACGAGTTCAACATCGTCACGGCAACCGACGGCGAGGACGGGCTCGAGAAAGCCATGGCCGCGCCACCCGATCTTGTCCTCACCGATATCATGATGCCCCGCATGAGCGGGGACGAACTCGTCCACCGATTACGACAACAACCCCACCTCTCCACCGTGCCCATCGTCCTCCTCACCGCCAAAGCCGACACCGACCTCCGCGTGGACCTCCTCGAATCTGGAGCCCAAGACTTCGTGCTCAAACCGTTCTCACGAGCCGAGTTGAAAGCCCGCGTCCGCAACCTGGTTCACGTCAAACAAGCAAGCGACCAGCTGCGACGAGAACTCGACTCGCAAACCCACGACCTCACCGATCTCACCGCGGAGGTCACCGAACGCATCGACGACCTAGAAAACGCGCTAGAAACCGCGAAACAAGCAATATAAGGGGGTATAACCACGAACCATGACCGGATAACCCCGCCTGACGAAGGCCCCTATCCCGTCCTCCTTACCGAAGCCAACGCCTCCCCCCAACGAAACCTGCTCATACGAGAAGCGATGCGAAGGATCGTGCAAACGCTCGAAATCGAACGAAGCAAAGCCTCCCGATGGATCTCAGCCGTCGACGACACCCTACGTAAAGCCCAATCCCCCAACGCCCCCCCCCACGTTCGGATCCGCTGCGAAGAAGACGAACAAGCCTGGCCGACAGCCGAGTTAACGAACCTCCAAGGATGGAGCATCCCCGAACAATCGCTCGCGACCGACACCGGGCCCCTCGTCGACCGGTTCAACATCGACCACC
>PWVY01000287.1 GCA_003561665.1 Thermoplasmata archaeon | reverse complement strand
TTTTGATCGAGGAGCACGGGCGAGGCTTTCATTGGGGCTTGGGGCGTGATCGCGTCAAGCTCGATGCTTTGTGTGGTGTCCAGGGAGCGCGTGATGGGTTCGAGTTCATCGAGGGCTTTGGGGGCTTGGTTCATGGCTTCGCCTAGGGGGTCTTCGATCCAGGGGTCGAGGGTGCTGGTGAGGGGTTCGAGTTGGGGTGGTAGCGCGTCATCAGCGGTGCGTAGCGTGTTCTCGAGAAGGCACCAGGCGCTGTCCTCGGCGTCGTCGATGGTCTCGTGCGTGGTTTGGTTGGCCTCTTGGGCGAAGCCGAGGGGGTCTTGGATGATCTCGTCGAGGCGCGTTTGGGCATCCTCGAGGGCTTCCCAGGTGGATTGTTGGGGGTCTTGCGTGGCTTCGAGGGTGTTGTACGCGGTGGGGAGGGGGTCGTCGATGCAGTCGATGAGGCTGTGGACTTGTTTGAGGGTGGCGTCTTTCTGGGTCCAGAGTTCGCTGTGGGCGCTGGGGGGGAGCACGTAGCGGGTGAGGATCTGGCTGTCTTGGGTGACGTTCTCTTGGATCTCTTCGAGGACGCGTTGGGGGTCGGTGGTGACGCGGTCGGTGAAGTTGATGGGGTCTGCGGCGATGCTTTTGGCGTGTTGGCCGGTGCGGAGCCATTCTTCGCTTTGTGGGTCGAGGTAGCCAAGATCGTAGTTGGGGCGGGCCCAGGGTTCGGTGAGGGGGTCGTCGTCGACGATGACGCTGGGCGGGGTGCAGTCGTACAGGTTGGGTTCGCCGTCCACGGTGCGGGGTTCGTTCCCGTCGGTGACGTTGTTGCCTCGGGTGTCTTCGAGTTTTGGGTTGGGTCCGCACCAGTTCACGGGCTCCTCGGGTTGACAAAGGTCGTGCCCTGGTTCTTTGGGCCAGCAGTAATGCTCCATCAAGGAGAGGCCCCCGTGGGTTTGCGTGTTCGCGTTGTTCTCGGTAGGATCGTACCCGTACCAGGCTAGCCACCCGTCAGGGAAGCCATCACCGCTGGTATCCCACTTCATCGGGTGCGTGTTTAGTTGTCGTTCCTCCCAGTCGTTGAGATCGTTCCCTGCGCTATCCGCAGCCCACGGGAAACTAGGGTGGTGGTCCTCGTCTTCCACGCAGTTGCCTTCGTCGTCGAACTCGCAACCGTGAACCTCCTCGTAATCGGTGAGGCCGTCGTTGTCGCTGTCCGCATCTAACAAGGCGTTGGTGACGCGGTCGTTGTCGTAGGGCACGCGCCAGGGTTCGTCCACGTCGGGGTGTGCGGCGTTGTAGTCGTCATCGTTGGCGAGGTTTGCCCAGTAGGCGTATTGTTCGGCGTCGGTCCAGGGGGTTCCGTGCCCGGGGCCGCCTTTGCGTTCCATGGTGTGGCTTTCGCTGCATTCGGTGGGCATGTCGCTTCCGGGGTAGGTGGAGAGGCATTCGCTGTGCTGGAATTCGGGGTACGTTCCGAGGGTCATCTCGCCGGGGAAGGTGCGGGTGCTGGCGTCGTCTTGGTGGTAGAGGAGGGTGGGGGAGAGGCCTTGGCCTAAGCGTGGGTAGGGGTCGCAGCCGTCGTCTGGGAGGTCGCCGGCGAAGCAGTGGTAGCGGGGGTCGTTGGCGTCAAGGGTGAGGGTGTGGCCGCTGAGGAGCGTATCGCTGTCGGCGTCGGGGTCTTTCACGTTGGGGATGCCGTCGCCGTCGGTGTCGAGGTAGAGGCCGGGGTGGCGCCAGGCGAGGTCGGTTTCTTCGTTGAGGGTGTCGATGATGCTTTGCCAGGTGAGGGTGGCGTTTTCTACGGCTTGGGTGGCGTTGTCGCCGAGGTGTTGTGTTGCTCGTTCGTGGAAGACGCTGTCGAGGTAGTGGGACCAGTAGGTGATCTCGTCCCCGTCTTGCCAGTTGTTGCCGGCGTAGTCTTTGGCGTTTTCGAACACGATGGTTTCATCGTCGATGGTGGCTTGGGGGACGGGGATGGTGTCCCATTGGTATTCGGTGATGGTTAGCGCGCCGTCGTGGTCGGGGTCTTTGAGGGCTTGTTTGGCGGCGTTCTTGATGGCGTAGGCTTGGGCGTAGCGTTCGCCGATGCTGCCTCCGGCGTCGGGTTGGGGGGCTCGGTCGAGGAGGGCGAGCACGAACAGGAGGACGAGGGCGGCGGCGATGGCGACGGGGGTTAGGAGGATGAAGGCTGCTCCGATGAGAAGGCACACGGCCTCTCGGGGTGTTGGGGGGTCCATCATGTTCTCTTCGATCTGGAGGGTGCGGGGGATGAGGCTGTAGGCGGTGTTGCCGTCGTCTTGGCATCGGTCGATGGTGGATTGTTGCGTGGAGAAGGCCTCGGGGTTCTGGTGTTCGAGGATGTGGTAGGTTTCGGGGAGCAGGGCAAGGGCGAGGGGTTCGAGCGTGTCGATGAGGGCCTCCCAGCCTTCCGGGTCGAGGTGTTGTAGGTTGGGCGCGTCGTGGAGAGGGGTGGAGAGGGTTTCAAGCGCTTTGCGAGTGATGACGTTGATGTCTTCGTGGTTGGCTTGCTGGTGGAGGGTCGCGTGCGTGGTGGGGATCGCATCGTAGAGGGCCTGGGTGAGGGCCTTGTTGGGGATGTCTATGATGTTGGGACCGAAGAGGCCTTCGAGCAGCGTGGTCGCTGCTTGGATCGTGGCTTGTTGCGTTTCCTCTGGGCTCAGGAGGGATTCTTTGTCGGGTTCTGGGGTTCCCGTGGGCGCGGCTTCCACGATGCCGGGGGTTGCGATAACGAGCGCGAGGGCCAGGGTCAAGCAGGTGAGGGTTTTCGTCCATGAGCTGTTGCGTGCGTGTCCGCGTGGTCCCGTGCCTTCCATGTGTCCACCTGAGCCCCGGGATCCGGGGCCCGGTGGGCAGGCTGTGCCCGGGGGTAAGAAGCGTTGTCCGGGAGGAACGTCTGGAAACCGTGCTCGTCCCGGAGACGAAACGTCGCGCTTGTTTTCGACATCGTTGCCTAGGAAACTTCGCCTGCCTGGAAGCCGGGAAGGAGTGATGCGCGCATGTGGTTGGCATGAGCCGGTGGCCTCGTGGATCAGTGCCTATGATGGTTCTTACGTGTGGAAGCGCACCCTCTCGGGCGGGGGCCGAAGAAGGGGGAGGGGTGTGCCCTTGGTGGTAGGCGTGTTGATGTAAACCCGTCGTGGAACATGAAGGGAGAAGGGGATGGTTTCTCGCCCATGCGGGCTTCAAGCGTCATCGTGTGGGACGGGTTCGCCCTGGCATGGATTGCGCCGTTCACGTTCGTTTCAAGGGTTCCGCATCGATTGGGTTCGTGACGCGGTTGGACGCGTCCATGGCCCGGGGGGTTCCGATGATGATCGGTTAAACGAGAGGATCGTTGAATGGAGAAAGGGTTGGGGCCCCCTTTGCCAGTGGGCCCCAACCGTGAGGCGAGGCTCTCCTATTTATCTCGTCAGGGCGATCCACATCAGGGAGATGACCCCCGTCATCACCGAGATGAGCATGAGGACCCCAACGACCATGAGAGGCTCGTAGTACCTATCGAGCATTCCGTCCGTCATCACTCCTCCATCCCGAAGCTTTTCATCCGGTAATCTCCTATTGACCCATCTTGTATGGGCACGTGCTTCGTGCACCTGAACTCATCGTTCGACTTCACCCATCGTGACCCGGAGGAGTGCGTGTCGCTTGACAAGGTAGCCACGCATGACCCCGAGCCATCATCCCCAACCTGCGACTCAAGCTCCTGCACAACCGTGTGCTGCTCCGGGCACCAATCGTAGTATGTGTCGTTGCAAGTGTTCCACTGGTAGTGATACTCTCCGGTGGTCTTGTGCGTGAGCGGGGATTGCGGGCCGTGGTAACCTTGGGGAACCCAAGCCCCAGGGTCTACGTCCCTGTCGCAAGACACCAAGTCGAAGTGGTGTCCCCCCCGGTCACATCTGTATTCGTCGTCGATGTACCAGGCATAGTCATGGTCGTACCCGTAGTGCATGAACGACTCGGTGACGAACGACTGACTCTTAGAACCGCAACACAAACTCCCAGGAATCGGCGGCCAGTACCATTGCGTCTCGTAGTACCCGTAAATCACGGACTGGTAGTGCACATGCGTTTCGCCCGTCCCTTCAGGCGCTTCCAGGTACTCGAAACTCACTTTGTTTACCACCACGTCACAGTCGCTCGTTGTGGTCGTGGTTATGTTTACTGCCAAACCCTCCTCGTGGATCGCTATGCCGAGCCGTGGCATATCGTTGAAGATGCATGTGTCGTTCGCGTATTGTCCTGAAGCTACCACGTAACCGACTCCCACGCCTTGTTTGCCTAAACCACTGAACACATAGAAACCTTTCTCAACATCGGTCTCCGGTTGATCCGTTTCCTCGCTTGGGCTCGCCAATTCTACTGGTTTGCCCCAGAGGGGGTTCTCCCCCAGTTCGAGCGTTCCCGTGAATGCGGCCTGAGCGATACCGGGGGTTGCGACCTCCAGCACGAGGGCCAGGGTCAAAGGGGTCAAGGTTGGTGTCCGTTTTCTCTTGCGTGCCTGTCTACATTGTTGTTCGTTTTTCATCATTCCACATGGGTCCGAGCATCGCGGACCCAGGATGGAGGCCGTTCCCGAAGGTAAGAAGCGTTCTCCAGGAGGAACGTCCGAAAACCGTGCTCATCCCAGAACACGCCGCGATCCGAACGCTCCCCTCACAGGGGGGCCACGAAGGCACCCACACAATGCAAAGGGGACCCAAACCCCGCTGCCACCCCGCGCTACCACGTGACAAGACCTAAATACCGTCTAAACGGTCGAACATCATGGCACAGGGAGCAAGGCTCGTTCTCCTCCTAGGCATAACGCTCCTCGCAGCAGCAACCCTTGCCCACGCCCACAACAACACCCAACCCCAACCCACGCCCACCCCTGACCACAACGAGGAAACGGTCCAGAACATCCTCGACGCCTACACCTTCAGCACACAACGCACCGACACCACCCTCGCACCCCTCATCAGCGCCACCGCCCACCTCGGATGG
>PWVY01000164.1 GCA_003561665.1 Thermoplasmata archaeon | reverse complement strand
GCTCAACGCGACCAACCGCAACGCCACCCTGGCCCCGCCCAACCGATCCACGGATCGATGAAACACCCCGAACAACAACCCCGCGAAGACGACAGAGACCACCACAGGGACCGCGGCTTGCCAAAGCGTCGGAGGTGAACCCCAAACCCCGTAATGCACCCCATGCCCCACCCCCAAAAACGAAACGCCCCCAAGGAGCACGTCCCCCCACCGCACCGGACGTTCGCTCGCCGGCGCACGCTCAGGCATCGCCCTCCCCAAACTCCCGCACAGGATAAGGGTTCGCGTCCCCAACGAACCCCGCCAACACACGCCGAACCTATGCCTCCAGGATGGGCAACCGGATCACGACCACGGAACCCCGGGGGGACCGATCCTCCACCTCGACCGTGCCCCCATACTGATCCACAAGCGTCTTCACCAAGTACAACCCCAACCCCGTCCCATCGCTCTCAGGCCCCTTGACCCCCTCCTTGAACAAGCGCCCACGAACCTCCACCGGGATCCCCGGACCATCATCCAACACCCGAACCCCCGCCATCTCCTCCTCCACGAACCCCTCCACACGAACCACAGGCACCTCCCGATCGTTATGCTGAACCCCATTCCTCACCACGTTCTCGAACACGCCCCCCAACAACGCATCCGCCTCCACGAAAACCCCCTCCAACGGCTCCAACACCGCCTCGATACGCGCCTGCGGGAAACTCGACCTCGCATGCTCCACAGCCCCCCTCACCACACTCAAAAGATCCACCCGCTCCAACGACGTCTCCTCCTGAGACTCCTCAAACGCCCGCGCCAAATGCGTCAACTCCACCACATGCTTCGCGCTGTCCAAAATGAACCCCAACGCCTCCTCATCCTCCACCTCCCCCTGCAACAACTCCGCGTTCCCGATGATCACGCTCACATCGTTACGAACATCATGCCGAAGCACCCGATTCAAGAACCCCAACCGACGACGCACCCGATCCAACCGAGCACGATCCGCCCGCCGCTCGGCATCATACCACCCCACCAACCCCCCCACCAACGCACCCCCCAACCCCGTGTTGTTCACCACCAACACCGGATCATGCACCCGACCAATCCCCACCAACTGATGCGTCAAAACGAACAACGCCAACAACGCGAAGAACAACCAACCCCCCACCACCCAAACACCCACGCGAGCAGCACCAAGCTCCCCAGCACGCGCCCGCAACTCGTACGCCAACGCTACCAAACCCAACGCGACCATGAACGGCAACCCCACCTCCACCACGGCCGTCATCGACCATCCCACAACCCCCTCAAGCAACCGATGCACAGGAACAACCAACGAGCCCGCCGTGACAAGCAACAACAGCCAATACCCCACCCACGGCGGCAACAACCCGACAACGCCTTGCCCTGGCTCCGAACGTTCCACGACTCGATCCTCCTTACACGTCCAAACGAACCGGGACGCCCTTGGCCTTCATCGCTTCCTTCGTCTCCAACACCGTGAACGTCCCATCATGGAAGATGCTCGCTGCCAACGCCGCGCCCGCCTTCCCCTCCGTCACAGCCTCCGCCAGATGCTCCGGGCGACCGGCGCCTCCGCTTGCAATCACGGGCACGCTCACCCGCTCAGCCACGCGACGCGTTAACGCGATCTCGAACCCGTCCAACGTCCCATCGCGATCCATGCTCGTCAACAAGATCTCCCCTGCTCCCCGCTCCACCAGTTCCTTGCACCAGGCCATGGCGGTCTTGTCCGTGGCTTTCGACCCGCCGTGCGTGTAACAACGGTATGCATCGAGATCAGGGTCGTGCTTGGCGTCCACGCTGACCACGATGCACTGGCGACCGAACCGGTCAGCCCCCCGCGTGACAAGATGCGGGTCCTTCACGGCGCTCGTGTTCATGGAGACCTTGTCCGCTCCGGCGCGCAAGGCCTTATGCATGTCCTCCACGGTCCGGATCCCCCCTCCCACGGTTAAAGGGATGAACAGTTGCTCGGCCGTGCGTTGGACCGCATCGAGGAACGTCTCGCGACCCTCTCGGCTCGCGCTGATGTCCAAGAACACGACCTCGTCAGCGCCCTCATCCTCGTACCGAGCCGCCAGCCTGGCGGGATCCCCGACATCCCGCAGGTTCTCGAATTGGACGCCTTTCACCACGCGGCCGTCTGCGTCGACGTCAAGGCAGGGGATGACGCGTTTCGTGAGCGTCACGAAGCGTCCTCCTGCGTTCGCAGGGAGACGGTGCCCTTCGTGGATGCCCGCGTGTCTGCAGGTTGGTAGGCTGCATCGATGGCTTGACCCAGCGCTTTCATGGCGGCCTCTGCGACGTGGTGGGCATCGTGCCCGCGGATGACGCGAACGTGGAGGGTGGCGCGAGCGTTGAACGCGATGGAGCGAAGCACGTGATCGATGAGGGGCGTGGTCTCGTCGAGGTCGCTTTCGTAGAAGGCGCGTCCTCCGGCATCCAAGTTCACGGTGACGAGGGCATCGTCCATCGGAACGGTCGCGTTGGCGAAACGCGTGATGGGGGTCGCTTGGGCGTGCGCGTGGAGCGCGGTTCCAAGCGTGATGGCCACGTCTTCGATCACGTGGTGAGCGATGTCGCCGGTCGCCGTGAGGGGTCCTTCAAGGTTCGCGTAGGCGAGCAACGTTTCGTAGAGGTGTCGCGCCATGCGAGCGTCGATGGGTTCATCAAGCCCGCCGTGAGCGTCCCATTCGATGCTCACGTTGGGGGGGTTCGGGTTGGGGTCGTGTTCGAGGTTCAGCGTGATGGTGGTTTCTTTGGTCTCGCGCTGGGCGGTGAGCTTCATTGTGCCGCCTCCTTTGCATCTTGGAAGTCGAGTTCGTCGGTGTACAGGGCTGTCCCGATGATGCATCCCCATGCGCCGGCTTCTTTGAGGGCTTTGATGTTCTCGACGGTGGTGATGCCGCCGCTGGCGATGAGGGGGACATCGAGTTCCTCTGCAGCGGTTCGTGTCGTTTCGATGTTGGGGCCAAGGAGTTTGCCTTCGCGGTCGATGTCCGTGAACAGGACGCCCCCGAGGGGGTAGTTGGCAAGGCGGTGGAGGCCTTCTTCGAGGGTGAGTTTGGTGCGCTCGGTCCAGCCGCGCACGGCGATGGTTCCGTGTTTGAGTTCCAGCGCGACGATGATGCGGTCGGGGAACTCGTCGGTGACGTGATCCAGCCAGGCCGGGTCGGTCCAGGCGCGTGTGGCGACGACGGCGTACGCGTCGGGGTGGCTTTCGAGGAAATCGCGGACATCGCGAGCGCCTCGGAGGCCTCCGCCGATGTGAACGGGCACGTCGATGACATCGAGGAGTTCGTGGATGAGTTCCGTGTTGTCGCCTCGGTCGAGGACGCGGTTCAAGTCCACGATGTGTACGCGTTGGGCGCCCTCGTCGATCCATCGTTGGGCTTCTTTGATGGGGTTGGGGCTCTCGTAGAGCTTTTGCGTCGGGTCGCCTCCTCGGAGCTGGACGGCGTTGCCGTCGAGCAGGTCGATGGCGGGGATGATCTTCATGTTCGTTCCTCCACGCGTTGGGCGAAGGTGTCGATGACGATGCGGCCGGCGGTGGAGGATTTCTCGGGGTGGAATTGGGTCGCGATCACGTTATCACGTTGAACGATGGCTGGGAACGCGTCTCCGTACGTCGTGTACGCGGTCACGTCCGCATGGTCGGGCACGACGTAAGAGTGTACGTAGTACACGTGGCGCTGGTCAAGGCTCGCCAGGGGGCCTTCGTGGGGGCCTTCGAGCGTGTTCCATCCGATGTGGGGGATGCGTTCGTGGCTCAAGCGTTCCACGTTCCCGGGGATCAAGCCCAGGCCCTCTCCGGTGCCTTCTTTGGATCCTTCGGCCAAGAGTTGCATGCCAAGGCATACGCCCAGGAAGGGGGTCCCATCGTCGATGGCGTCGAGCACGGCCTCCCGGGCGGGGGCTAGCTCTTTGGCGGCGGGTTCGAAGGCGCCCACGCCGGGGAGCACGATGCCGTCGGCGTCTTGGGGGCCTTCCTTGGCTGGGACGGTGTTGACGGTGAGGCCGGATCGTTCTAGGGCTTTCGTGAGGCTGTGGAGGTTCCCTACGCCGTAGTCGAGCAGGTGGACGGGCACTTAGGGGCCTCCTTCGTCGAGGAGTGCTTCGACGGCTTCGAGGAATGCGTCGTTGACGTCGGGGGGACCGATGGTGGCGCGTACGCAGGCTTCGAGGGTTTCTTCGTTGAAATCGCGCACGAGAACCCCGTGCTGTGCGAGGGCTTCGGCGAAGGTTTGCGAGGGCCAGGGGGTCTCGATGAGGATGAAGTTGGTCTCGGTGGGGAACGGGGAAAGCCCAAGGTCGTTGAGGCGTTTGCGGACGCGTTCGCGTTCGTTTTTGACGGTTTTCGCGTTCTTCTCGGCGTGGCTTTGGTCTTCGAGCGCGGCTTGGGCGAGGGCTTCGGTGACGGCGGGGACGCGGAAGGGGCCGCGGACCTTGCATGCTTTCCTGGCGAGTTGGGGGTGCATGATGGCGTACCCGAAGCGGGTGCCGGCAAGGCCAGCGTCTTTGCTGATGGAGCGGAGGAGGATCGTGTCGTCGCGTTGGGCGAGGTGAGCGGCGTCGGGTTGGTCCGTGAAGCGTATGTAGGCCTCGTCGACGACGAGGAGTCCTTGGAACTGTTCGGCGATGGTTTCCACGTCTTCGATGGGGAACGCGTTCCCGGTGGGGTTGTTGGGGCGGCAGAGGAACCCGACGCGGGCGGGGGCTTTGGCGAACGCTTCCGTATCGAGGGTGAACCCGTCTTGGAGGGGTATGGGTTGGAGGGTTGCGGCGTTGCAGCGGCTCCATAGGGGGATCATGCTGAAGCTGGGGGGGTGGTACGCGATGGGGTCCCCTGGGTCGGTGAAGGTGCGGATGATGATGTCGATCAGGTCGCTTGAACCGTTCCCGGTGACGACGTGTTCTGGCGTGACGTTGTGGATGCGTGCGATGGTTTCGCGGAGTTCGTCCCCGTACCCGCTGGGGTAGCCTCGG
>PWVY01000152.1 GCA_003561665.1 Thermoplasmata archaeon | reverse complement strand
CGACCTTGTGCCAGGGAACCATCGCGGTCTTGAGGGCTCCAAGGAGACCCAAGCTTCCGGCATCGAACAGGTTCCCATCGTAATCAACGACGTGCACGTCAAGGTACACGACCCAGCATTTCTCACCCGGCTCGATGACCAGGTCTTCGAGGGGTAGCGCGTTGCTTTCTCGGATGCCCCGATCGATGACACGAGCCACTTCGACGGTGGGGCCACGGGGGGGTCCACTTTCGAAATCGGGCGCTGCGATAGGCTTGAGCTCGGCGTTGGTCGTGATGACGCCTTGGTTGGGGCTATCCCCGTAAGGGGTCCCCGTTTGCATCTTGACGCCGCAGTACACTTGCGTGTCCCCAAGCTTGACGTGTGCGCTTCCTTCCGCGGGCCGGATGAGACCGGTTTCGATCTCGATGTCCCTGTACTCGTCGAAGGCGCGCCCATCGAACCGGCGACCTTCTTGCGCGAGATCTTTGAGGTACTCGCGCTGGATCTCGCTAACGACTTCGCCGCTCACCTAGGCCACCTCCTCCATGGTCTCGCCGCTGGCCTGGCTTGGCGCGTCCTCATCGTACCGGTTGATGAGGGCTTGTTTTTGGATCTCGTGAAGATCGTAACAGGCGTTGTAGGCTTTGTCGATGGCTTCGTTGAACTCATCCTGTGTGAGGTCCCCGTCCATCTGAAGGAGCACGATCTCGCCCGTTTTGGGTACGACCGCGATGGGGACATCCGCTTCACCGTAGAAGTCCTCTTCCCGGTTCACGTCGACGACGACCTCGTCCTCGACTTTCCCGGAGGCGCACGATGCAACGAGTCCCTTCATGGGGATGCCTGCATCGGCGAGCGCGACGCTGGCCGCGGTGAGGCCTGCGCATCGGGTCCCGGCTTCGGCTTCGATGATCTCAATGTACACATCGATGGCGGCCCCAGGGTAGAGCTGCGTGAGGATGGCGGGTTCGAGCGCTTCGCTCGTGACTTTGCTGATCTCCTTATCGCGTCGGGAGGGCGCGGGGTGTTTGCGGTCGGGGACCGAGAACGCGGCCATGCTGTACTCGACGCGTACGACGGCTTGGCTGGGGTCCTGGTCGCGCCGGGGGTGGCATTCGCGGGGTCCGTACACGGCGGCAAGGACGCGGTTTTGTCCCCACTCGAGGTACGCGCTTCCATCCGCGCGGTTAAGGACGCCGGCTTCGATGCTGACCGGGCGAAGCTCGTCGGCGCCACGGCCGTATTCGTACTCTCCCGTGACGGGATCGCGCTTCGTGATGCGCAACCCTTCTTCGTTCGTCAGTTCAAGATCGTCAGGCTTCTTGCCCATGTGAATCACTCCTTGAGTTTCATTCGTTCTGTTTGAGGTAATCCTCAACGCGCTCGGTGAGGCCTTTCGTGTGCGCCTCGTCGACGATCATGCGGATGGCGGTGAGGACACGGTTGACTTCGTCGGGCTCCCCGTCGAACCAGACGACGCCGTTTTTACCGACGAACACGCGGCAGTCGGTGTTGTTCTTGATCGTCTTGATCATGCTGCCGCGACGTCCGATGATGCGGGGCACCTTGCTGGGGGGCACAGTGATGGTCATGCCTCCCTCAAGCTTGCGGCAGGTTCGGTCTTTCATGCTGATCTGGGCTTCACGCTGCTCGTCCACGTGGTAGACCTTGAGGAGAGCCGTGTCCCCGATGTCGAGGTACTTCGTGGTTTCGCCGAAGTCCACGCGCCAGGGGACCTCGTTCACGTGCATGCCGGCCTCGCTGGGGCCGTTGATATCCAAGAACCAGATCGATGGTTTCGCTTCCACGATGGTCCCGATGATCAGGTCCCCCCGTTGAGGGTCGTATCGTTTCCCTGAGAGGGGGACGACGTCGACGTAACCTCGGCTTTCCTTCTTTAGCCCTAATCGGAGAGCGTAAACGCTGTCTCCGTCCTTGTACGTGTGCTGCCCTGCCTTGAACTCGCCTTGTTCTGCGAGCAAGTCGCCGGGCACGACGATGTTATCTGTCAAGTTGAATCACCATTGAATCGTTATTCTCGTTCGAGCCTCGTCTCGACGTTCCCTTTCGTCCGTTCGTTGAGCTTATCGTAGAACTCCGTTTGCATCCCTGCTGGGATCGTGACCGTGCCTTCCCATGACCCGTCGGATTGCCATTCGTCCCGCACAAGGTTCCCTGTGCTTTTGACGACGCCGTATGCGGCGCCGGCTTGCTCGGGTGGGATGCGCACGTGCACTTTGACCTGCTCGATCTTGATGGGGATGATGGGTCGAAGCTTGTCCAAGAGTTCCTTGGCTTGCTCTTCGGTCGATCGGAACGGGTCCGCGTGGAAGCGGACATCTTCCATCGCGTTCTCGATCCTCTGTGGAGGGTGAGGGTTGCCATCCTGAGGGTTCAACGAGTGTCGGGCAAGGTAGTGCACGATGGCTTTCCGTTTCTTCTCCCGCATCTCGCGCCGTTGCTCAGTGGTGAGCTGGATGTCGCCTTCCGTCACGATGCGATGCGCGATGGTGGCGGCGTTCGTGGTGTTGAAGGCTTCCTTGAGGGCTTCATCGCCCATCTTGTCGCCCTTGTTGGCATCCTTGAAGATCTGGTCGGCGGCGAGGTCCCCGGCTTCGATCTTCTTGCTCTTCGGGTCATCCCGAACGCTTTGAGCCTTGTCGGGGTCAACGAGCACTTCGAAGGTGTGCCCATGGGCGTCCAGGCGGGCGATCACGGCGTCGTCAAGGCTCACCATCGTCGACACCTCACGATGCGGATTCGGTGGCTCGGTCCACGGCGTCCTCGATCTCGTCGCGGGTGAACTTGCTGAACGCGTCCTCCGCGTCGACAAGACCGATCTCGATGCTAGCAGGCGTCAGGTCGCCTTCCGTTGCGTGTTCGAGACCTTCAAGCCCGAGCGTCGTGGCGGCATCGGCGTCAAGGCCGTCTTCGAAGTTGCGTTCGAAGTGGTCCATCACGTCGCTTCGGCCAGCCCCGATGGCGCTGGCTTTGTAGGCCATCAGCGCCCCGCTCGGGTCGGTTTCGAAGAGGTGGGGACCGGTGTGGTCAACGCCAGCGATCAAGAGCGCGGTGCCGAAGGGGCGTACGCCGCCGTATTGAGTATAATTCTGTTTGAAGTCGCAGGTTTTCTTGACGAGGGTTTCGACGGTGATGTCCTCGTCGTACGTGAGCCGGTTGAGTTGGCTGTCCATACGGGCCCGATCGACGAGGACGCGGGCGTCCGCGACGAGGCCGCTTGTGGCGCAGCCGAGGTGGTCATCGATCCGGAAGATCTTCTCGATGCTCTCGGGATCGACGAGGTCGCTGCTTATCCGTTTGTCCACGATGAGGACGACCCCATCCTCGTACCGGACGCCGACGGTGGTCGTTCCTCGCTTCACCGCCTCTCGCGCGTATTCAACTTGGAAGAGGCGCCCGTCGGGTGAGAAGACCGTGATGGCTCGATCATACATCTGAGCTGGTTGCATCCTACCACTCCATGATGCGATGACGTGGAATCCGTGTTTCTCTCCTCAGCGCTGCATTCTGGGGCGTCTGGGGAGGATGAATCGGTTCGGTGTGCACGCTCGCTGCTCGCTGGATAGGAGGTTCGATATAAAAGCGTGAGGTGTGGGCGGATGGCGGGAGGCGTCACGTTCGGAGCACCTTGGCGGGTGCGTTAGGCGATGCCGGAGCGTTTCTTGGCTTGAAGGATTGTACCGCTTGTCGTGATGGGTTCAGCTCCAAGGTTTTCGAGGGCGTCACGTGCGTCCTTTGCGTCGGTGTGGGGTGTTTGGAGGATGCCCACGTCGTCTTCGTAAACGGTCAACCGCCATGATCGGGGACCGATTTGTTCGTTGAAGGCGTGCCGTGAGGGGCGAGGGGTGGGGGGTTCGAAGGCGATGTAGCGGTGGCGCCGTTTGGTCGGCATCTTCGCTCACGGATGGAGTGATGGGTGTTAGCGTTTCGTACCGTCATCCTTGTTGCACATCGTGCCACCATGTTTGCCGTAGTTCGAGGTTGGCTTCCATGTAGGTTTGGGCATGTTGGGGTTTCTCGGGGAGGTCTTTGTGCCCGATGAGGGCGTTGGTGGCGGTTTCGACGATGGATCCATCAAGGTAGCCCCATCCCATGTTGATCCAGGGGAGGGGCGCGGCGGGGAGGCTTGGGCCGGCGGTGGGGTCATCGTAGTCGGTGGTATCCCAGTATCGGGCGGTTTGGTTGAGGGCTTCACGCAGGTCGCTGCTGGTGAGGGTGAGGGTGTCGGATTGGACCATCGCGTTGGGGGTCGTGTTGCCTTCGTGGCCGGCGTGGGATCGGACGTCGTGGAGGATCTTGGATGCGATGCCGGCGGTGGTGGGGGTGGCGAAGCTTGTCCCGCTGGCGGTGCCGGTGTCGTTGGTGCTGGTGTGTAAGGCGAGGGTTTGCGTCCAGTTGGCGACGGTGTCGACGAGGTTCCCACTCATGATGGTGCGCCCGTTGGCGTCGGGTTCGGCACCGCTGACGGCGTGAACCCAGGGGGGTCCGCTGGTGGTGTCGGTGAAGGCGGGGGTGGGGTCGTTGCCGGTGGCGGTGAAGACGAGTTTGCCTTGTTCGTGGGCTTGTCGTGTGGCGTCGTATGTGTCGAACCCGAAGAGGTGGGGTTCGGCGGCGCCGGCGGCGTTCACGGCGGGGCCCCAGCTGAGGCTGATGAGGTCGATCCAGGGTTGTTGGGCGGCCCAGCGGACGCCGTCGTCGTAGTCGTTGGCGGTGATCATGACGAGGATCGCGTGGGGGTTCTCTTCGGTGGCGGCGTGCGCGACGGCGGTGCCGTGGCCGCTTCGGTCGAGGAGGGGGAGTTGGGGAAGGGTCGTTTCGCGGAGGTCGATGCCGAGGATGTTCGTGTTCTCGAAGTGGAGGAGTTGGTTGTCGGGGATGTGCGTCCAGGTGGCCGCGTCGTGTTGGAGGCTTTGGGTGTAGGTTTCGAGGGGTTTGGTGGGTATGCTGAGGGGGGGTTGGTCGTAGGTGGCGTCGTGGATGCGTTGGGGGAGTTGGTCCGTGGTGAGGTGGGGGCGTTGGAAGGCGTCGTGGTAGGGGTTGATGCCGGTGTCGACGATGGCGATGATGGAGGGTTCGTCGGGGCCTTGCGTGGGGGTGGGTGTGGGGGGCT
>PWVY01000232.1 GCA_003561665.1 Thermoplasmata archaeon | reverse complement strand
GGTCCCGTCCATGCGGCGTCCAAGGGTCTCGAGTTTTCCTTCGAGGACGATGCGTTCGTCGGTTTTTTCGATGACGCGGCGGCCTTGGATGATGGCGCCTGCTCTTTCATGGTCGTCGTCCTGGTAGTCGGTCAGCCAGGTGAATGCCTCGTCGACGGGGAGGCCCAAGTCGCGTTCGTACCGGACGTGTACGGTGTCAACCACGGTGGGAGCAAGGGCGTGTTCGTATGAATACCTGAGGTCGGCTCGAAGCGACGGGCTGTACGTGGGGACGGCGAAGGCGCGCGATGCCCGTTGGGTCGTTTCCCTACTCGAACGCGGTGTCCGGGTCACCGTCTGCGTCCGGAGGGACGCCGTCTCCGAGCACGTTCTCGTGCCCGGGGGGTACGAAGAACGCGTTGGGGGTGCGTTCGATCGTGGGCAGCGTGAGAACGCTCTCGTCGTCGAGGTGCACCTCGACGGGGTTGTTGATGGCTGGCGGCATGTAGTCCTCGCCGGTAACGCTTAGGCGAAGCTCGAGCTCGTGCCCGGCGGGGAGGACCACGTCGAGGGGGAAGAACTGCATCTTGGCGGTGATGCGTTCCCCTGGCACGATGGTCTGCATCTCGTCGCCGCCTTCGTGGTAGCGAAGGTCCATGACGGCGTGGCCGAGGTGCTCGTCGCGCGTGGCGTCCCGGAGCTCTGCGAACAGTTGCCCGCCGGGCCCTGTGGGGGTGACGTCGACGTGGAGGGTGGGCATGCCGGCCACGCGCGTGTGGTTGCCGTCGTTGACGTCGGCGAACGTGATGTCGATCCGCTCTTGGGCTCCGACGCCTAGAAGCTCGCCCCCTGCGAGCAGGGTGGGTTCCATGGCGTCGTGGTCGCCCTCGTCGAGCGTCATGGGGAGCGGTTCGATGTCTTGGGGCGGGTAGGTTTCCTCGACGCGCCAGAACCCTTCGTCGTCCTGGATCTCGACGTGTTGCTGGGGTTTCTCGCCGATGCCCTTGAGGTAGTGGTCGAACCATTCCAGAAGGTCCTGGGCCCAGTCGTGGCGCACGCTCGTGGGCGCAGCGCAGCGCTCCTCGTTGAAGTCGCACTGCTCGTGCTCCCAGAGGCGATCGGGGTAGTTGTGGGCCATCTGGGGGAAAAGGCCCTTCGTCTCGAACCCGTGGTCGTCGAGGATCGAGTAGGCGGGGTGGGCCATGTGCGGGTTGACGTTCCAGTCCTGCATGCCGTGGATGTAGTAGACGCTCCCGTTCCAGTTCTCGACGGCGCGGTCGAGGAACCCGCTGCGGATCGTCCAGTAGTCGTTAACCTCGGGCGCGACCTGGTCGCCGGTCACGTAGGCTGCCCAACTTTGGGGGATGCTTTGCGCGGAGCCGGGGCAAAGGACTTGGTCGACATCGTCGGGTGCGATGTCGATGCCGAAGCTGTAGTAGAGGCCGGCGAGCAGGCCGGTGCCGCCGCGCATCTCGCTGGTCCCGTTGACCCACATCAAATCGTGGAGCCCGGTGAGGCCAACGATGGGGAGGATGGTGGCGACGTAGTCGTTGCCCATGGCGGCGGCTTGCCATGGCGTGGTGCCGTCGTAGCTTCGGCCGGTGATGGCGATCTCTTCGTTGGTGAACGGTTGCTCGCCTAGCCAAGTGAGGGCTGCGTCGATGCCGGCTTGTTCGCTGGGGCCCATCAGGTCCATGCAGTGGCCGCTGTCGCCGGTGCCGAAGACGCTGATTTGGGCGACGGCGTACCCGTGGGGGACGAAGTTCTCGATGAGGAACCCGCCCAGGCGGTTGGCTGGCCAGGTGGCGGGGTTGTCGCCTTCCATGGCGAGGTTTTGCTCGGTGAACGTGGTGTTCGCGGTGGGGGAGAAGTAGGGTCCGATGGTTGCGATGACGGGGACCTGGCACGCCTCGGGGAGTTCGTCGTTGCCGATGATCTCGTGGGGACCGTCGACGGTGATAGTGTCGGGGATCTCGTAATCGCATTCGGGGATCTCGGGCATGAACAGGCCCATGTTCATGTTGGCGCGGTCGGTGGCCGCGCCGGTGCCTTCGGTGGGGGGCAGATCGACCATGACGTCGATGTTGGCGCCGGGTAAGGTGTATGCGAATGCGCCGGGTTCGAGGACGCTGCTGTAGGTGTCCTCGTCGGTCGTGAAGTTGAGTTGGTGGCGTTCTTCGACAAGCGTTATGGGGGTTGTTTCGTTGATTTCTTCGTCGAGTTGGGCGGGTTCGACGTCCTCGTCGAGCAGGCCCAAGCACCCGGCGGTTAGCGCGAGCGCGCACAGGATCCCAAGCAGCAAGCGACGCATCGATGCCGAAGCCAACCAGGAGGCATTAAAGCGTTCTGGGGGACCCCTTGGTCGGTCACAGTTGGATGGGGCCCTCAACCGTTGCTCCATAACGTTGAAAACCCCCTTCGTTGACTTCGTGGTGATGGCGCGTTTCCATTCTGCGTTGGTGTTGGTGCTTGCATGCTCGATCGCATTGGCCGGGTGCATCGGGTCCGACGAGGAGATCGATCCCGCCGATGTGAACGGTGAGAGCCTTGAGGAGAGTGAGCGAAGCGAGTATGCCCCGCCGGAGCCTGAGCCCAACATCGAGGTGGAGGATTTCAGCGAGCTGATCCCCGTGAGCGTGGAGGATGTGGACCTGCACGTGCGCGTGGTCAAACCGGCAGATGTGGACGAGGTGCCCGTCGTCGTTGAGTTCACGCCGTACAACGCTCCGGGGGAGCCCATGTTCATCGAGCCCCAGGTGAACCCCCTGATGGCCGGGTTCGCCAGTGAGTTCGTCGAACGAGGGTTCGCGTTCGCGTACGTGGACGCTCGAGGAACCAGCGACTCGGGCGGATGCTTGGACCTTCGGGGAAGCATCGACATCCAGGATGCCTACGAGCTCACCGAATGGCTGGGCACGCAGGAATGGTCGAACGGTAAGGTCGGCTTCATCGGCGCAAGCTACCCGGGCTCGATGGCGCACATCGCGGCCATCGCGAACAACGACCACCTTGGCGGCGTGATCCCCGTCGTGGCGAGCACGAGCTTCTACGACTACCATCACAAGAACGGTGTTCCCAACTTCGGGAACCTGCTCACGAACGTGGCTTACAACGCCTTCCACGCGGCGCCCAGCTCGAACCCGCACTACGAGAACTGGTTGACCAAGCAGGCATACCAAGCCACCCAATGCGACCAGGCTTACCAGACGCTCAAGGGCTTCGACACAAGCGGCACGTACGATGCCTGGTGGGCCGATCGAGACCTCAACCCTCGCGTGGACCGCGTCGAGGTGCCGGTCCTCATGGCTCAAGGGTTGCAGGATTGGAACGTGAAGCCCGACCACATCGACCCCTACTTCAACGCGCTTGAGACGAGCAAGACGCTCGTGGCACCCCAGATGGGGCACTCGTACCCCGGGGATGCTGAGAATGCCTACGGGGACTGGTGGGAGTTCGCGGTGGCCTTCTTCGATGAAACGCTCAACGGCGTGCACACCGGATGGTTCGACGAGAATCTCGCCTACGTGGAAGATACGGACGGTTCCTGGCATGTGTACGAGGACGCCTGGCCACCCCAGGATGCGCCCACATGGACGCTGAACCTCACCGAGGACGCCCTCACGGAGGACGAAGAACCACACGGCACGATCAGCTGGTATGCACCCCCCGCAGGACAAGAGGACCTCGCCGTAGGGGAGAACACGGACATCGTCCTCGAAACCGCCCCCCTCGAAGCCCCCATGCACACGAGCGGGACGCCTTTCCTGAACCTCACCATCGTGACGGAGGAAGAACACGTGCACCTCGTCGCGATCCTCGAAGTCGGATCAGGTGACGATTTCGAACAGGTCAACCACGGGTATCTTAACCCCACCTACCGTGAAGGCCTCGATCAACCCCAACGCGTTGTGCCTGGGCAACCCACGCCTGTGACCATCGACATGTTCCCCCAAGAGGATATCCTGCACGAAGGGGATACGATCCGGTTAACCCTGGCAAGCACCGATGATGGGAACACGGTCCCGGATTACGACCCTGGCCAGGTCACGGTCCTCCTCGACGGTGAGCGCCCCGCGCAACTCGAATGGCCCCTCTCCCCGCTCACCCACGGCGCCTCGTAACCGTCACGCGTCGACGGTGTCCTCGCCAGCGTGTTCGGCTTGGAGATCCTTGGTGACGGCGTCCTTCAGGTCATCCTCCTTCACGTTGACCTCCAGCATGAACCGGTCGCTTCCCAACTGCTCCAGGTTCGCGCTGACGAGGGCGTTGTCGAAATAGTACGGGGAGATGCGCGTCATGACGTGACGGTACAAGCCCTCCTCGAGGCTTCGCATCGCTCGACGGCTTGCGGTGTCCGCAGCACGCGAGGCATGCTTGGCCGATGCGCCCAACTTGCGAAGGGCCTCCGAGGCGTCTTTCTCTTTAGCCTGCCCTGCAGCGCCTCCCAGCTTTCGCCCGGCATCGGCAAGGTCCTCTCGCACGCCCACACCGTTCTCCTCCCCTTCTCCCTTCGTGATGCTCGCCTGTTCGATGGTTCGATCCTCAAGCTCATCGACCACCTCTCCCTTCCGGGGCCGCCAGCGATCGTACTCCTCAAGCGCCCCCTCGTACGGTCCCTCGTGGACCCTTGCACGGATCAGCGCCCTTGAGATCTGGTGGGCGTGCTCGACGATGTCGGACCACGACCCCTCCCGACGGAACCCAGAAACGCGCACGTTCATCCGTGGTGTGACCCTTGTTGCGCCTTCCCCTTAAGGGCTTCGAGGAAGGGAACGCTTGCCCCTTCGAATGGACGTCATGGGGGGGTTACGTCACGTTCTCGATCGCGTCCAAAGCATCGGGGTTGTCAAGGCTGGAGAGGTCCCCGGTGTCTTTCCCTTGGGCTTTGGCTTCGATGGCCCGTCGCAGGATCTTCGCGGTTTTCGTGCGTGGGAGATCCGCGACGAAGTGGATGCCGCCGGGCTTGAAGGGCTTGCCCAAGCGGTCGACGATGTTCTGCGCGATGCGTGAGCGGGCCTCATCCTCGTCTTGCACGTCGTTGGGGATGCAGAAGACGTGCACGCTTTGGCCTTTGACCTCGTGCGGGAGCCCAACGGCTGCGGCTTCTTGGACGAGGCCGGTGTCCACGGCCGCGC
>PWVY01000197.1 GCA_003561665.1 Thermoplasmata archaeon | reverse complement strand
GTGGAGAGATCGAGGACGGTCGCTTGGGACTCGTCGAGTTCAGGGATCCTCGTGACAGGTTCTTCGGGTTCGAGGCCTAGGGATTCGGCGAGTTCATGCCCGTGGGGGACGGTTCGAGGGGTTCGGGGTTCCTTCGTATCGTTTTCGTGGTCTCGTTCGGGCAGGAGGTCTTCGCGGATCTTGGAGATCACGTCACGAGCATGCGTACCGGGTGTGAGGGGTTCACCTCCTCGTTCGGGGGCGGGTTCTGGTTCGTGGATGGTCGCGTCCGTGTCTTCGATCTCTTCGATGTGGGCTTCTTCGATCGTTCCCTCGGGCGTTTGCTCGTGATCCTCGGAGGGGGAGGGTTCGCCGTTGCGAGGGGCCTCATCTTCAAGGAGGGGAGGGGTTTCCTCTTGCGTTTCGGCTTCTTCGTCGTCCCCGTTGCGTTCTGAATCGTTGTCGTTGGTCATCGTGTGACCTCTGTTTGGATTTCGCCTTGGATGAACGAGAGGGCGAGGTCGTGGTTGGTTCCGTGGAGGGTTGCTTTGATGCTGCGGTCGTTTGTGTCAGGTTCAACGGTGTAGTCGGGTCCATCCTCGAGGCCGGCTTCTTGGAACGTTTCGTGGAGATGATCGCTCCATTGGTCTTGGAACGGTGTTGCGAACGTGAGGGTCAGGGAGTTCGCGCTGGCGTGGAAGCGTTGGGTTTT
This sequence comes from Thermoplasmata archaeon, assembly GCA_003561665.1. Lineage (GTDB taxonomy): Archaea > Thermoplasmatota > SW-10-69-26 > SW-10-69-26 > SW-10-69-26 > PWVY01. The sequence goes on along the minus strand of PWVY01000197.1, from coordinate 4,479 downwards.
GTCTGGCGTCGTGTGCACTTCGACGCGGTCTCCGCTGCTGATGCTGAACCCATCCCCGGTGATGCTTGGGGTGAGAAGGTGAACGGTGGTGAGGTCGTCGGTGGCTTCGACGCGTAGAGGGGGTTCAACGGTGAAGACGGCTCCGTCGGTTTGCTCCATGATCATGGCCCCGTGATCGAGGACGAAGGATTGGCGGACGAAGAACTGGTACGCTGTCGCGAACGAGAGCGTGCCCGTGGTCCAGGACTCATGGTAGGAAGCGATGGTTTGCCCGTGGCCCGCGAGTCGTGAGATGCCGTTTGAGGTTTCTTCGTACACGATCGTGTGCTCGATGTCTACGCCTTGGGGGGGTTCCACCGTGAGGTTGAAGGGGGTTTCGGCTTGGTTTAGAAGAGCGTCGAAGCCAAGCGTGTCGGCGAGGAGGTTGAAGCGGTGCTGATCTTGGAAATCGGCGGTATCGTTGTACACGCGCTCGAAGTACACGCTTTCTTGATTCTCGTTGTGGACGCGAAGATCGATCCGGTCCGTTCCGGTTCCTTGCACGGTTACGCTCCCGGCGAATTCGTTCTCGGCATCCGTGATCTCGACCTTGAACTCGTCACCGGGGGCCAGGGCATCAAGGAGCTTGACGCGGAACTGGAGCACATCTTCGATGCTCGTGAGGGTCGTGGTTTCGTCCACAAGGGACCATTCGTCGCTTGATACGGGGGCTCCATCTTTCGTGAAGACGGTTAAATCGTCTGCTTGAATCGTTACGCTGCGCTCTCCTGAGAGTTCGAGGGTACCCCCGGGGGGCTGTCCTGGAACGAGAGGGGGGTAGGTACCGGTCATGGGGATGCTCGTGGGGAACGGGACTCCGGTGGGGTCTTGAGCCCCTTTGAGGATCTCCGCGTTGAGGGAACCCATGGCTCGAGACACATCCTTCATGTGATCGTGCTCTGCCCGCTCGCCAGCGACGGGCACGTAGGCTAACCTGAACGCGACGAGCGCGCTGACGACGATGGCCAGCAGCAGGACCGCGCCGATGATGACGCTTACCGCTTGATCGTCCCGAAGGCGTTTCGCGATCATGTGCTCCTCACTCGCAAGTAATCGATGTCCAGCGTTCCTTGCGTTTCACCGTTGGGTGTGTTGTCGACGAAGCGGAGGGTGGGCTCCCCGTTGGCGTATTCGGCCTCGCTGAGCGTTGTCGACCATGTGGTCAGGCTTGTGGCCGAGAGCGTGGGGCTCTTGGTGGACCATTGGCTCGTGCTAGGGTTCCACACTTGAAGCGTGAACGTGTCTCCGGTTGCCTGGTAGCGTAGTTCAAGATCGTGTTGGGCCGCGCTGGGGACGTTTGTGAAGGTGTTCTCGATGTCGAGGGCATACGTGGTGACCGAGCCTTCGTGCCCTACGTCGGCTCGAGCCCAGAAGAGATCGAAGCTCCGGTTGGGGTTCGTGTTTTTCAGCGCCGTGACGATGACCTCGAGGTTCTCGATGTCGGTCCACGTCCAGGATCCGCCTTCGGGCCGTAGGTTCGTGATGTCGTACTCGATGGTGTGGCGCTGGCCGGGGTTTTGGCCGATGAGTTGATTGCTTTCCTGGCTGCAGGATCCACCCTGGAAGCAGGCCTGCAATCGGAACACGGCGTCCCCGGTTTGACCGCTGGAGATTCGCACGTCAGCTTTGAGGATCACGCTCGTGATGTCCCCGCTTTCCGTTGTGGGGTCTTGGAGCCCGTACCGGATTTGGCTTATTTCGTTGGATCCTCCGGTCACTTGGGCATTCGCGAAGTTCGCGTCGTTCGTGAACGCGTTCGTTGGATTGGTCCATGTGACTTGGTTCGGGCTGACGGGGTTGGCGCGGATGACGTTGGCACTGAACGTGGAGGTCGTGGGGGTTCCTCCTTGGGTCTCGCCGCCTTCCGTGAGCGTTGCAAGGAGTCCGTCGTCGGCTTGCATGTTCTCGAAATCGCTCACGCTTCCACGGTTCGTGGTGTAGTCGTTCACGTACGTGAGGACATGGAAGGTGACGGTGGCGGTGTCTTGGATGGTGTCGGTGTTGAGGGTGCCCGTGATGGTGGCTTCTCCTGGGGTTGGGGCGGTGAGGGTGGCGGTGTAGGTGCCATCCCCTACGTCGGTGGCTTGGGTTTCGCCGGTGGGGCAGGTGCCTTGGCCGGTGGTGCTGGAGAGCGTGCCGTGATCGGTTTCCAAGCACACCTCATCTCCTCCTTCGCCGACGGGGTCTCCGTTCCCATCGTTCACGGTCACGGTGATGGTGCTTGACTCGTCGATGTGGAGGCTTGTGGGTGTGGCTTCGATCGTCGTGGTGGTCGGGTCTGCATCGTCTTCAGGAACGAACGTGACCGTGACCTCTTCGGGGGTGCCCTCGTCGGTGATGGGGTCTCCATCCAGCGTCCCGGTGACGGTGGCGGTCCCTTCGGTTTCCGCGGTGAGGGTGGCTGTGTAGACACCGTCTTGGCCTTCGTCTTCGTCGGCTTGCGTCTCCTCTTCGTCGCAGTCTTCGTTGGGCGTGTCGCTGTTGAGGGTGCCATGGTCGGTGGCCAGGCACACCGGAACCGTCGGCCCGGTCCAAGCCTCACCGAATTGATCGTTGACCTGCACCGTGATCGTGCTCTCCTCTTCGATTTTTAGCCACGTGGGCTCCGCCGAGAGGGTCGTCGTTTCAGGGTCAGGGGATACGAACCGGACGAACGCTTCGTCGTCGATGGTCCCGTCCTCGTTGAGGGTGCCCGTGATGGTGGCTTCTCCAGGCGTGTTCGCGGTGAGGGTGGCGGTGTAGGTGCCGTCCCCGTGGTCGGTGGCTTGCACGTGCGCAGCACCGCAATCGCCCTGCCCCGTTGCGCTGGTAAGAGTGCCGTGATCGGTGGCCAGGCACGCCGTGTCTCCACCCTCGTTCACGGGGTTTCCGTTGTCGTCGCGCACGGTCACGGTGATGGTGCTCTCGTCCTCCTCATCAAGATGCACCTTCGTGGGATCGGCCGTGATCGTCGTGTGATCCGCGCTTGGCTCAGCAGCCTCGGTGGGCGCATCCGGCGGGGGAGCTTTCACGGACCCGCTCCAGATCACGCGAGGGTCCCCAGGCCCGGCGACGATCTCGATGCTGACGATGTCGCCACGGTTGACCGTCAAGGCGTTGGTTCCGCTGAGTGGGGTTTGCCATCGTTCCCCGATGGTGAACGCGTTCGGCGTAGGCTCCTCACCGAACACGGTCTGATCCCCGTGCACGAGCAAGGCACCGCTGTACCGCGTCGCTTGCCCTTGGATGTCCGCGATGATGGCGAAATCGGCCAGAGGAACCGCCTCACCCCCTTTGTGCCGGATCGTGACGTACTCATCCCCCGTCCCCCATGCGCCATCCTCCCCGGCATGGGCTTGAAGCGTGAACTCGGCCCGCACCTGATCTCTTGGACCCAAATCCGCGAACGATATGACGCCCACCAGGGAGGCAGCCGTCACCACCGTCAGGGCAACCATCAAGATGCTCCCGATGACCTCACTTGCCCCCTCGTCCCGATGAGCCCTGCGCTCGACGCGCTCAAGGCGCTTACCCTCGATGGCTGGGATAGGGCCCCGGTAGATGCGGGGTGAAGCCGCGTGCTCCTTGTAAAAGGACACCGCTTCTTCCCCACGCCTCCTGGAGCCCTCTAAGCGCCGCATCCTCACGTATTCATGGAGCGAGGGCTCGATGAGGTTACGCTTGGGAAGCGTTCTCCCAGACGGTCAACGAGGAGTCCACGAACGTTTCCATGGTTCCCCGCTCAAGCCCGAACATCGATGCTCGAACCCGCGTACCGGGCGCGGTCACCTCGATCCATCTCTCCTTCACAAGGAAGAACGCTGCGAAGAGCCCGAACATGACGATCCCCGTTAACGCGTTCGCAGCGATCGCAAGACCGTCTGACGCGTTCCCAAGCGGTACACCAAGCAATCCCATGATGAACAGGATGCCCACGATGGCTCCACCGATCAAGAACCAAGCGCTTCCCTCCTCCCCGTACGCGATGCCCGTGACGTTCCGAAGCGGCACAACCCGCTTCCCCGACCGGAGCGGGGCTTCGTGAGTGAACACGACACGGTCACGGGTGAGAACCAAAGCCCCCTCACCGATGTTCAAACGCGCCACTGCCTCGTCATCCTTCTCAGCCATGGGGCAACTTCACGCGGACACGATGGAAAAACCTGCTGATTGAATCCATCCAGCCGTAGCATAGAGGGCGAATCCGGGAGGTTTGGGTCTTCGAACTCGCTCAAACGGGGGAGGGGTCCCTTCGATGGTCTTATCCGGGGGACCCAGGTTCATAGGACACGATGAGTCCTGGTCTCCCTGTCACGATCCTCCTTGTCGAGGACAACCCTGGCGATGTCCGCCTGACCCAGGAAGCATTCAAGATGGGGAACATCGACCACGAGCTAGCGACAGTCCCGGACGGTGAAGAGGCTCTCGCTTACCTTCGGAACGAAGGAGAATACGAGGATG
>PWVY01000347.1 GCA_003561665.1 Thermoplasmata archaeon | reverse complement strand
CTCGAGGACAAAACCCCGCTCGTGATCAAGAAAGAAGAGATGGAAGACGACGTGGTCGCCGTTTGTCGCTGCGGCCTCTCTGCGAACTGGCCCTACTGCGATGGCGCCCACTCGCACACAGAGAACGAAGACGGCGGCTTGTACGCGTACGAGCAGAACAACGGCTCCCTCGAACCTCAACGCCTCGACGAAGAACCGGGCACCTTCGACCCCCAAGCGTGAAGGCACGAAGCGTACACATAAGCCCCAGCGCCCCTGTCCGGTTCCCATGAGCGTCGATGCGATCATCATCGGGGACGGCCCCACAGGGCTCAGCTGTGCCCTCCTCTTAGCCAAGAACGACCTCGACGTGACCGTTTACGGCGAAGACGACACCCCCATGCACCAAGCCTACCTCTGGAACTACCTCGGCCTCCATGAAGAAGACGGAACCACCTTCCAGGAAACCTCCCGCAAGCAAGTCCTCGACATGGGAGCACGCCTCGAAGAACGCCGCGTCGAAACCATCGAAGAAACCCCCAACGGCTACCGCGTAACCACCCACGACGATCACCACGAACAAGCCCCCCACCTCGTGATCGCAACAGGCACCGACCGATCCCTCGCCAAAGACCTCGATCTCGCCCTCGAAGGCAACACCATCCAAGCGGACCGCTACGGCCGCACCAGCAAAGAGAACGTGTACGCCGGCGGATGGGCCACGCGCGAAGACAAGATCCAAGCCGCCATCAGCGTCGGGGACGGGGCCGCCATCGCGCTCGAGATCCTATCGAAAGAAGAAGGCGAGCCAACCCATGACTTCGATGTCCCCCCCGAAGAGTAAGCGCGACCGAACCCGCATCAAGACGCGCGCTGGTCCGCAGCGTGCTTACTCGGATCGTACCCGTGGTAATCGCTTCGATCCCACCGCTCCTTCTTGGACGCGTTGGAACCACGCGGCTGGTTCTTCCGCTTCTCGAAGCAAGACTTGCAATAAACAGGACGGCCCTTCGTAGGCTTGAACGGGACCGTGGACTTCTCACCACAATCATCGCACTTAATCTCGGTTTGGGACATACTCCTCCTGAGGAGCCCCACCTATTTCACGTTAGGGGCTTTGCTCCATGTCCGACTCGACCATCTCCCACCCGTCAACTGAACCGACTCCACCCCCCGCCCGCCTCGACGAACCACCACCGGAACCCACCAACGCCACCCCCTCTCACCACCCTCATCCTTCTCCTCTACCCCCCACGACACCTCAACCCACCCCGAACCAAGAACCACAACCTCCACCGACGACCACACCTCACCCCCACGCCGCTTGACGCCCCCCACAACGTCCACCTCCACAGGGCCCCTAACCCTCAACGCTCCCATCCGCCCAGCCCCACTCCCCGGTTCATGCACCCCAACGTCCAAGGCCAAACGTCCCCCCAGCCCCACCTCGATGGGATCTAAACACGAACCTCCTCCACCCCCCCTACCCAGCCTCTTAAGCAGCTCCCAACCAGCACCCGAAGCCGACACCGCTAAGCGATGCTCATCCCCCACCGACAACAACCGATCCTCCCAGGACGCGACCGTCCAAGGCTCCACGAGGTCAAAACCACGCACGGACCCGGGCCCAAGCAATCGCGAGGCCTCCACATCGAAACGATGAACCACGCCCGCGCAAGGATCCGCGATGGCCAACACCCCATCCACCACGTCCAACCCCGCTGGAGCCATGACGGAGGGTTCATCCGCCAAGAACACGCGATGCGTCCCCCGCTCTGGATCGATGCGCACGATGCATCCCTCCGGTGGCTGGCTAACGAAAACGAAGGACCCGTCCGTGGCGACACCAAGAGGCGAACGCAACGCGTCCACATCCTCCAAAGGCTGAACCTTGCCCCCTTCAACATCCACGCTCACGACGCGATCACGGCCCGTTAGCGTGACCACGACGTGGCCACGGTCATATGGATGAGCATCAAGATCCCAAGGCATCGGCCCCACCAAGCGTGGGCCTTGCCCCCCTTCAAGACGCCTTGGCCCAACCAGCGTCTCGACGATACGCTCCTTCGGGCGAATCCATCGAAGCGCCCCGTTCCCGCTGTCTGCTACAAGGATGCCCTCCTCATGGAGATGAACCCCGCGCGGGTGCGAGAACCGGGCCTCGTGCGAGGGGCCATCGCGGTTGCCCGCAACGCCCGAGCCAAACCGGCTTATCCCCGTCCCGTCGTGAAGAACGATGCGGTGATGGGCGGTGTCAGCGATGGCGATCGACGCCTCACGCGTTGCAAGGCCCTGAGGATAAAGGAGCACCGTCGGAGGGGGCGCCTCTCCACGGATCGTCCAGGCTGGAGGCTCCGCACTAGCCTCCCCGAGCCCCCTTGCAAGCGACATGACCCCCTTGTCGAGAGGCCCTTCAAGGCAAACTGCGATGTGTGCTTGATCGTCGAGGAGGATAACGCTCCCGGCATCCACCCAGGGAAGGTTCGGAGACCCGTACCGGACGGGAACCGTGATGCCCTCACGTAACACGGTGTTCCGCACGGTTCGCCGCGTGGCTTCATTCTCATGCAGGGGAACATGAACGCCCAACGCTTTCGCGCCGTGGGCTCGAGCGTGCGTTTGGACCTGCCGTAGGGTCGCCCCCGTAACGACGTGGCCTGTTCGGAACCCGACGACGAACGTTGGGGACCCTTTGAGATCCTCAAGGCCCATGCGTTGGTTCGCATTGATCCAATCACCCTCCAGGAACGCCTTGGAGACAGGTGCGCGCTTGGACCTGGGGATCAACGCCGGCATCCTATGCGGCAAGACCAACCCGGATACATCACTGATTGGGACTGCTGGTGGAGGTAGAGAGGAGAAGAAGGAAGAGGCCGCGGGAAGCGGCTAAGGGGAGTCACGATGGCCTGGTCGTGGCTTATCGGGGCTCGATCTCGAGGCAGAGGCCCGCGGCCACGGTTTGCCCCATGTCTCGCACAGCGAACCGGCTCATGTGCGGGTTCTCCTTGCTGTTCTCAAGGCTGATGGGACGCGTGGGGCGGATCTTCACGATGCCGATGTCGCCCGTTTTGAGGTAATCGGGGCTCTCTTCTTGAGGCTCACCCGTTTTGGGGTCAAGCTTGGAGACGAGCTCCTCGAACATGCAGGCCACTTGCGAGGTGTGGATGTGGAACACGGGCGTGTAGCCTTCCGCGATGACGCTGGGGTGCTGGAGCACAGCGACTTGAGCCTTGAACGTCTTCGCGACGCTGGGGGGGTTGTCCGGGTGTCCGGCAACGTCGCCGCGCCGGATATCGTCCTTGCCAACACCGCGCACGTTGAACCCGATGTTGTCGCCGGGTTCGGCGCTTTCGTGCTCCTCGTGGTGCATCTCGATGCTCTTGACCTCCCCGCTGGAGTCGGAGGGTTGGAACACGATGCCGTCGTTGAGCTTGAGCACGCCGGTTTCGATGCGGCCAACGGGCACGGTCCCGATCCCGGTGATGCTGTAAACATCCTGGATGGGGATCCGAAGCGGCTTGTCAACAGGTTTCTCGGGTTCTTGAAGCCCGTTGAGGGCGTCCAAGAGCGTCATGTCGGCGAAGCCGAGATCATCGTTGGGTTCGGCCACGTTGTCGCCGGTGAGGGCGCTGATGGGCACAAAGGGCACCTCGTCGGGTTTGAAGCCGACGGTTTGTGCGAGCTTGCTGATCTCTTTGACCACGTCGTCGAAGCGACCTTGGTCGTAGTTGACCGCGTCCATCTTGTTCACGGCGATGATCATCTGACCGACGCCGAGGGTTCTTGCTAGGAACATGTGTTCCTTGGTTTGCGCCATCACGCCGTCCTTAGCGTCGACGACGAGCACGGCCGCGTCGGCTTGGGATGTGCCCGTGATCATGTTCTTAACGAAGTCACGGTGCCCAGGAGCGTCGATGACGGTGAAGTAGTAGTTGTCCGTGTCGAACTCCTTGTGAGCGATGTCGATGGTGACACCACGCTCACGTTCTTCTTTGAGGTTGTCCATGACGTAGGCGAACTCGAAGCCGCCTTTGCCTTTCTCTTCGGCTTCTTCCTTGAGGTTCTCGATCAGATGCTCCGGGATGTGTCCGGTTTCAAGCATCAGGCGCCCTACGGTCGTGGACTTACCGTGGTCCACGTGACCGATGAAGACGATGTTAAGGTGGGGTTTGTCGGCCATCGTGATTCCTCCGCGTTGGTACCCCGCGACTTCGCGGGGGGGTTAAGGCCAGCATTGGGGATACCCTATAAGAACGCTGTGGGCCAGGGGAGGGCGGTGGTCGGCCCTCGCTACGATGCACCCTGGCTTCGAACAGCGAAGGCTTTTACCATCATCAACACCCTGAGCCGCGTGGAGGCGAGTGAACGATGCGAAACCATTCTGTTGTCTTTATGGTCGCTTTGCTGTTGGCTGCGCCCGTGGGGTTGGCCGGGGACATCTCGGCGAACAGCAACCCAACCACGAGCGTCACCGTGAGCCTGGACGATGCTGTTGGTGACACGTTCGTCCTGAAGGTCACGGCCGAGAACGAGCTCGTCTTAGCCTCTGAAGGGCACGTCGCTGTGGAAGGTGATTTCTCCAAGGACGACGAGCTTCAGCGCATCTCTGCACTGGTCAGCACTGTGCGCGATGAGGAAGAGATTGCGTGCGGAGAGATCACCGGCACGTTCGTGGGCGGGGATAGTGCCGGCGTCCGGACAGGGGTCCAGGGTGCAGGCCCTTGCTTCATGGGGCTGTATGGAAGCCAAATCGACGATGTTTCCGCATCAACGGACCCCGATGAGGTGGGGGACGTTCGCGTGATGGGCGGTCCTGGTCTCCAGGTCGAAGCCCAAACAGAGCACAGCGCGTACGACACGCTCACCATCGGGGTTGGATACGGTGAAGGTACCGTGTTCCCCCTTCCCGATGGGGCCAGCGAGGCCACGTTCCACTTCCTCATCACCATCCCTGACGCAGAAACCTTGAACGACCCCTGGTGGGGATCGGCGGTCAATCTTGAATTCGAAGGCGACGTCACGAACGTCGAGCACGATGTTCAAGAAGCAGGGTTCTCGGTCTGGGCCGATGAGATGGAGCCTGTCGGGGTGCAAGCACCCTTCCTGAGCACGTACTACAGCAACTCCTTCCTCTGCGGTAGCGGATGCGGTCATGCAGACCAACAGCTCGGAGGCAAGGATGACGCTGTTTACGCGGCCATGGGCCACACCTGGGGCGGGCACAACAACAT
>PWVY01000132.1 GCA_003561665.1 Thermoplasmata archaeon | reverse complement strand
TGGATGGTTTCTTGGAGGCGTTCCATCTCCTTTTCGGGGACATCGTGCGATCCTTGGAAGAGGGCGTGGATGGGGCCGTGGGCATCGTCCCTTTTTCGGGGTACGATGTGGAGGTGTGCGTGGGGGACTTCTTGACCGGCGGCGGTGCCGTCGTTCCAGGCGAGCGTGGCCGCTTCGCTTTCGGTGGCGGTTTCGACGGCGTTCACGATGGTGGGGACGGGTTGGAAGTAGCGGGCGGCGGTGGGGGGGTCCATCTGGTGGATGCGTTCGATGTGTTGTTTGGGGATGACGAGGGTGTGCCCGGGGCGGAGGGGGTTGACGTCGAGGAATGCGAGCACGTGTTCGTCTTCGTAGACGGTGTGTGCGGGGATCTTGTTGTCGAGGATCTTGCAGAAGATGCACTCGTTCATGGTGGGGAATAGGTGGCCCACAAGGTATAAGCGGTGATGTAGCGCAGGTTGGGACGTGCGAAGGGTCAGCGTTGGGTTCCCTGTTCGTCGGTTGCTGGTTTTCGGTGTAGGCGTGGCTTTGGTTGCGGGGGCTGTGTTCTTGGTGTTTTACGTTCTTCCGGAGGGGTTCTCGCCAGGGGTGGAGGGGGGGTCGGTGACGGTGGAGGAGACGGCGGAGACGTGGACGCCAGAGGAGGGGTGGAGGGAGGATGTTCGTCGTACGAGCGTGAGCGTGGTGGAGGATGGGGAGGGGTTCTTGTTGACGGAGCGGGTGTCGAATGCGGCGTCTCCGAGGGGGACCGTGTTCGAGGTGCCGGTGTTGGATGATCTTCGGTTGGTGGAGGAGCCGCGGGCTCGGCTCGGGTTCCCGGCGGTGGGGTTCTTCCAGGGGCCTGTGGAGACGGTGCACTTGGCGGTGCCGTGGGAGAACGAGGGGGCGGATACGGTGCACCTTTTCGATCGGTTCGATCGCGTGGGCGTTGTGGAGCGAGGGGGGGTGTCGTTGGTGGAGTACCATGCGCGGCATGGGAACCAGGCGTTGTTGCATGATGGGGAGATCTGGTTTAGGCAGGCGGATCGGACGGTGTGGGTGGAGCCGGTGACGGGCGTGGTGGTGGATTACGAGGAGTCGGAGGCGTTGTGGTCGGAGCCGTACCGTGGGGGGAACCCGTTGTTGGGGTCGTTGTTGCAGGGGTTGGAGGGGAAGGAGAAACAGTGGGAGGCGACGGTGGCGCCGACGCCGGCGGCGTCGGCTGCGTTGTTGGAGGAGGCGAAGGAGAAGCGGGCGGATCACGCCCTCGAGTTGGGGGCGTGGGCGTTGCCTGTGCTGGTGGTGGGTCAGGTGTTGATGTTCGCGGGGTTGGTGGGGCGTCCTAGGCCTGTGTTCGGGGAGTGTTAGGTTGGGACCTTGATACCGGAGGGGGGGCGTCTTGGGTTTGGTGTGCGAACGACGTTCAGATGCATTTATAACGGTTATAAGCCGTGGGGATGCACACGAAAGGATGGTTCAATACAAGACCATACCAGTCAAGCCGGAGACGCATGATCGGTTGACCCAGTACAAGCTGGGCAAGGACACGTACGATGACGTTGTGAACGGGTTGATGGATATGGTGCCTCTGGAGGAGTTCATCGCCAAACACGTGGCGCAGGCGCGCGGCGTGGAAGCGGACGAGGATGAGGGCGAGTGAGTGTCCGAGCTGTTGGTCTTCGCTCTGCGTTGTTTTGAAATACGGGGAGGGGGCAAGATGGGGTATGTACGGGGAGGTCCTTTTGCCGACGGATGGGAGCCAAGCGGCTTCACGGGCGATGGATCACGCGGTGGACCTTGCGAAGCGGCACGGTGCGAGGTTGAAGGTCCTGCACGTGATCGATATCAGCCTCACCGAGCAGGGGCCGCGTTCGTTGTGGGCGGATTGGGATAGGATGGCGAAGCGGCTTCATGAGGAGGGGCACGGGCTTGTTGGAGCGGTTGTGGAGTCTGCCAAGGATGCTGGGGTCAAAGCGGAAGGGGTTGTGATGGCGAAGAACAACGTGCCGGAGGCGATCTTGGGGTACGTCGAGGAAGCGGGCGTGGATGTGATCGTGATGGGGACGCATGGGCGCTCGGGGGTGGGGCGGTTCCTTCTAGGTAGCGTGGCCGAGCGCGTCTCGCGCGGGTCCAAGGAGCCTGTTCTTCTCGTCCCTGCGGAGGAGAGGGGGTAAGGTTAGTCGATCTCGTCGCAGGGGATCAGGTAGATGGGGATCTGGCTTCTTCGAAGCACGCTTTCTGCGATGCTCCCGAACAGGAAGCGTCGGATCCCGGACCGTCCGTGCGTCGCCATGACGAGGAGGTTGATCCCGTTCTGTTCGGCGTAGGATCGGATCGCTTTCCCGATGCTTGGGTCCTCGATGATCTCCGTCACGGTGGGGACGCTTGCCCGTTGTGCGTCCTTGGTGACGCTTTGGAGGACTTGACGGCCGGTTTCTTTCAGGGAGCGCTGCATGCTGTCCAGCACGACCGGTGCTTCCCCGACAACGGCGGTGGAGTACTCGGTGCGCACGATGTAGAGCACGTGTAGCATCGAACCGAACCGCTTGGCGAGTTCGATCGCGTGCGGGCGGGCTCGTTGAGCGCACGGGCTCCCGTCCGTGGCGTACAGGATGGAGCCGTACATCGTACCTTGCATAGGAGACCGGGTGCAAACGCCTTACGGCGGGCAGTCGTGTTCCTTCATCGGCACGGGTTGGGGGATAGAGCGCCTGTTCGAGCGATCCTTCGAGGTTACGGGGGTTCCTGGCCGGTCACCCGAGCCCCTCTACGGGTTCTCAGGTGACGGGGTGGGAAAACCAAGCGATTTATCTATGGTTCCTCTTGGGGGCGCCGTGACTTCATCGTGACCCCTTGGGAGGTTCTCGAACACACAGCAGACATCGGCCTGCGCGTGGAAGCGGACACGCTTGAGGATGCCATCGCTCAGGTCATCGAAGGGTTCGGTGGCCTGGTGTGCCCTGAAGGCGAGGTTGACCCGGCTGAGCCCTGGCAGTTGCAAGTGGAAGCGGATGCGTTAGATGACCTCCTTGTGGACACGCTGGATGAGATCAACTACATCCACCAAACGCAACGGTTCCTCCCGGGCCGATGCGAGGTCATCCTGGATCGGATCGAGGAGACCGGGCGCTACCGGGCGACGCTTCGGATGCGAGGGGAGACGTACGATCAAGAAAAGCACGGGCACTTGATGGAGATCAAGGCCACCACGTACCATGGGTTGGAGATCCAGGAAGAGCCGCCGCTGATCGAGGTCATCTTCGACGTTTGAAGGCAAACAGGGCCTTGGCGCGGGTTGGCGCTCGGGTAACATCCTTAAACAAGACGCGTCCATGGTCAGGCGATGACCTGGGACGGTCCCCTCAACGAAGTCGACGCGTTCACGTACGAGATCCCCACCTCGTACAAGGACGAGATGCGTGTTCCAGGGCGCGTGTTCGCGCATCCCTCCATGATCGACGAGATGAGGGAAGATAACGCGCTCGAACAAGTTGCCAACGTGGCCACCCTACCGGGCATCGTGGGCCATTCGCTGGCGATGCCGGATATCCATTGGGGGTACGGGTTCCCTATCGGCGGCGTCGCCGCGTTCGATCTTGAAGAGGGCGTGATCAGCCCCGGCGGCGTTGGGTACGACATCAACTGCGGGGTCCGTTTGGTCCGCACCAACCTGACCGTGGAGGAGATCGAGCCCCATGTGAACGAGCTGATCAACGTTCTTTTCGAGAACTGCCCCAGCGGCGTGGGTGAAGATTCGAAGGTCTCCTTCAGCACGAGCGAGTTAGAGGATGTCCTCGAACATGGGGTCCCGTACCTGATCGAGGAAGGGTACGGCCGTGAGGAGGATGCCGAGCGCCTAGAGCACGAGGGCCACCACGAGGATGCGGATCATTCGTACGCGAGCCGGAAAGCCAAGGAGCGTGGGCGCACCCAGATCGGGACGCTTGGGGCCGGGAACCACTTCCTTGAACTCCAGAAGGTCGGAAGCATCGAGGACCGCCAAGCGGGCGACGCGTTCGGGCTCGACGAGGAGGGTCAAGTGTGCGTGATGATCCACAGCGGGTCGCGAGGGTACGGGCATCAGGTGTGCACGGACTACCTCAAGCGCATGGAGAAAAGCCCCCACGGCATGGCCAACGAGCTCGTGGACAAGCAACTGGCGTGTGCGCCCATCGCAAGCGAGATCGGTCAACGGTACTACGGCGCGATGTGCTCGGGCATCAACTACGCGTTCGCGAACCGTCAGATGCTCACGCACCAGGTCCGCAGGAGCTTCGAGAAGGTGTTCGGCGAGGATGCGGACACGCTTGGGCTGGACATCGTGTACGATGTTTGCCACAACGTGGCCAAGACCGAGACGCACACCGTGGAGGGTGAAACGCGGGATGTGATGGTGCACCGGAAGGGTGCAACGCGGGCGTTCCCCGCTGGGAACCCGATGATCCCCGCCGCGTACGCTCGCGTGGGTCAACCGGTTCTCGTTCCAGGGTCCATGGGCACGTGCTCGTGGGTTCTAAGCGGGCAACCGGGAGCGATGGAGCGCTCGTTCGGGAGCACGTGCCATGGGGCGGGTCGTCGCATGTCGAGGACGCAGGCCAAGAAGACGTGGTGGGGGGAGGATCTGGTCGAGGACTTAGGCAAGCGGGGCATCAAGATCAAGCCCGCCAGCTTCCGCGTGGCGGCCGAGGAAGCTCCCGGCGCGTACAAGGACGTGGACCACGTCGTGGATACGTGCGAGGGTGTTGGCATCTCGAGCAAGGTGGCTCGGTTGGATCCTTTGGGCGTCGTGAAAGGATGACGAGGCACGGGCCTTGGGTCCTGGCGTTGTGAAGCTTGAGCCTTGATGATGGACCGGGTGGGGCTCGTTGCCCCGTCGGGGCAGATTCACAAGGCCTAAGAACCCACGAAGCGGTTGTTCGGTGTGGACCCGGACCGTTCGACCCGTGTTCCTGAACGCTTGCGCTTCGAGGCGATCGGTTCTAGCAACGACGTGATCTTGAACTTGGCCAAGCAGGATGTGGCGGAGCACACGACCGTGTCGGCCGAGCGCATGACGAAGGCGAGAGCGGGGGCGGGGGTTTGGCATGCGCCTCCGGGCGGGTTGTGGTTGTCGACGCTTTGGCGCCCGCATGCGAGCGTTCAGGCGGTGGGGCGTGTGGCGTTGGCGGCTGCGTGGGGCGTGAGGGAGGGGGTTCGGAGGGCGACAGGCATCGCGCCAGGGATCAAGTGGCCGAACGATTTGACGT
>PWVY01000139.1 GCA_003561665.1 Thermoplasmata archaeon | reverse complement strand
TGATCTCGTAGTGTTCGATCATCTTCGCGGTGGCCACGTTGATGAGGTTGAGGGCGTCCTCGGGGGGGTTTTCTCGTTTGATCTCTTGGCGTTCGCGGATGATGACTTGGACGCCTTGGGAGCCTTCTTCCGTGGGGTCTCGATCGAGTTCGTTGAAGATCTCCTCCAGGCGGTCGATGTGTTCTTGGGTTTCGTGCGCGTGTTGTCGAAGCGTGTCGACGATGCTCTCGTCTTGGGTTTCGTTGATGAGGTCTTGGAGGGTCCTGCGGGCGGTTTGTTCGGCGCCGTAGACGGCGTCAAGCTCGTGGAAGAACAAATCTTCGAGGGTTTCGATGGACATGAGAACCGATGCGGGCTAGGGCGCATCGTGGGCGAGTAGGTGTGGGTGGCCGTGCATGTTCGGGCCCGAAGAGGTGAGGAGGGGGCGGGGTTGCCCCCGCCCGTGCTGGTGGCTCTTCCTCGATGCCTTGTAAACGGTTGGGGTGGAGGGCTTGGGGGTGGATGGGTCCTATGGTGGTTTGCCTCTGGGTCAAAGGGGTCCAGGGCTCGCTCTTCGGTTGCTCATCTCAAACCATGGCCCAAACGAAGAGGAGGATCAAGATAGCGACGAGCGCGCTGGTCAGCGTGCCGACGAGGTAGTAGTCGCGGTTGAGCTTGAGGTCCTGGGCGTTCTCTTCAGCCCCGCTCATCTTCAACCGTGCAAACGGTTTGGTCCCGACGTACAGTCCCACCACGGCCCACGCCCCGACAAGGGCCAGAGCGAAGATGAACAACCGCTCAAGCTTCCCGATCAACTCTCCAACACGATCGCCCTCCTCTACGTTCACAGCGTCACCTTCCGGCGTGGCTGAACGGTATCGTAGTTCCACGACATCGAGCGTACCACGCACGATCGCGTTCCCGCCGTTCCAGAGGAATGCTCCAGCCGCGACGAGGATCGCCCCCTCCACGACCGGGTCAACGGTCACGTCGAACAACGGGTTGAACCACGCGGACGCTGACGGGGCCAAGAACCACCATGCAGCCAGGAGGATCAGAAGGTGAAGGGATTGATCAAGGATGAACAAACGGAGATCCCATCCCGGCCGAACGCTCGCCTCATGCTCGAACCGCGTCCGCGCATGATCGATGATGAGGTGTGTCCCTGCGATGATGAGGATCGCTGCGGCAAGCTCCCACGCCGGGAAGAAGGGCAGCAAGACCGCAAGGTGGATCAGGGCTACGATAGCGATGTGGAAGATGAGGAATTTTATCTCTCGTTTCCTTCGAACCATGGCCCGGGTTTGGAACGCGAAATCCCCCAGCGCGTGACCGCACAGCAACAGCGCAACAAGTGCCCCAGAGGCTCCTCGGCCCCCGATCAACATGAGATCCTCAAGCATCGCTATCACCCGTTTCGAAGAATTTCGTGGCCTCCTGAAGTTCGTCGGAGGAGAGGGCCGATAGGGCCTGCAGGAGCTTGCGCCCAGCGCTTTCGGCTCTCTCGAAGCTTGCATAATCCCCCCGCTTTAGGGCCTGGGAAACCGCGGCAGGGCTGACATCGAATTCTTCCGCGACCGCCGTCCGAGACGATGACCTACGCAATGCAGCGACGTATTTCCGCTGGGTTGGTGTCCACGACCTCCGGGTGTTGTCAAGGACACGAAAGATGACCGCAAGCGCATCGGAAGCTGGGGCCCCGTTCACGTGGACAGGATCCTTGGCCTTCTTTGCCTCCATGAGTGCGGACCGTGCACGATGGAAACATGGCCCATCGATCTCGACGATGTGCTCGGAAAGATCTGTGGAGATCCCCCCAAAGCCCATGCCGTACACGAACTCGATCTCTTCAAGCCGTTCCCACAACCTGACGTACACATCCACGATGGCCGCCCCATCCCGGAAGAGGCCCTGGAACTCATCGCCGCCCGTGATCTGGAGGGGGACCTCTAACGAGTCCTCCAACTCGTGGTTCAGGCGCTCGAGAGCCTCGCGCAAATCACGCTGCAAGGATCGCCTCGTGTCCGCTTGAAGCTCTCGTGATGAGATCATATCCGCGATGAGGGCCACATACGCCATACCAACCCCCTTAGTTAACACAGCGGTATATTAAACCACCCATTGTTAATCTAACGTGTAGTTAACCTCTTGTATTTTAATGAGATGCCCGTTAATCTGGCGTCGAACCGGTCTCGAAGAAGCCTAGGCGTCCTCGTTCCATCCTCGTTCGCGCAACTTGGCTGATGCATACCCGGCGGAGGCGGTGACCAGGCGGGTTAAGCCCCAGAAGTGCATTTGGCGGTCGAGCATGGCTCTAAAGGAGTAGTTCTTCCATAAGCGGCCGTGTTTGAGGGTGAGTTGTTTTCGGCCGTACCCGTTCCAGAACGCTTGCTTGAAGAAGCCGCCGAAGCTGTCCCGGGCGCGGTGGTACACGATCGCGTCTTCTGCGTACCCGATGGTGTAGCCTTGTTCGACGGCGCGATAGTTAAGATCGATGTCTTCGGCGGTTTTGAAGCGGTCATCGAACCCGCCCACGGTCAAGAAAGCGTCCCGATCGTAGGCCAGGTTGCAGGAGGGGTATGTGACGTCCACGCCTTGGTGTTCGAGTTCGACGCGGCGAAGCTGTTCGAAGGCCCAGTACCCGATGTCCAAGGTGCGGCCTGCCACGATGTCTGCCCCGTTGAAGCGTTCTCGTAAGCGTTGGGCCCAGAAGGGGTTCGCGATGCAATCGCCGTCGATGAACGCGACCATCGGTGCGTTGGTTTGCTCGACGGCGTAGTTCCGGCAGGCCCCGCGGGTGCCTTCCTTCTCGTACACGCTGAGCCCGTTCCACTCCTCCTGGTATGCGCGGGCTTTCTGGAGGGTGCCGTCCGTGGAGCCTGCGTCCACGAGCACGGTCTCGATGGGTCCCTTCTGGGCCCTTAGGCTGTCCAGGAGGTCGCGGATGTTCTTGGCCTCGTTGTAGACCGTGACGATGGCCGCGATGGGGACCTCGGGCACGCATCGAGCAACAAGGGACCGCGCTCAAGTCCGTTCCGGTTACGATCAAGCCCCCAGGGCGGTGGTTCCTACGCGTGGGTGAAGTTGAGCGTCGGGTATGCTTTTGAATGCCTCATCGGATGGTGTGGTATGGAGTTCAAACTCAGCCCGGAGCAACAGCAGATCAAGAAGGCCGCGTACCAGTTGGCCAAGCAGGAGTTCCCCAAGTACGCGCATGCTTCCGACCAGGATGAAGCCTGGCCTCGGGAGCTCTTCGAGACCGTTGCGGGGCAGAACTTCATCGGCATCACCATCCCCGAAGAGTACGGGGGGCCCGGGCTGGGCAACCTTGAGAACGCGCTCATCATGGAGCAGTTCAGCCGCGTCGATGGTGGGCTTGCGGTGGCGATGAACGCGACCACGTTCGGGAGCGAGATGCTTCATCGCGTGGGAACCGAGGAGCAAAAAGAGGCGTGGCTTGCCAAGCTTGCCTCAGGGGAAGCCATCAGCGGGGCAGCGATCAGTGAGGCCAACGCTGGGAGCGATGTCGCATCGGCCAGTTTGCAAGCCACCAAGGACGGGGACGAGTGGGTGTTGGACGGTCAAAAGTACTGGATCACGAACGCGACCATCGCGGACGTGCTCGTGGTGTTGGCTCAGACCGATCCGGACGAGGACAATCGGCATGCTCGCCACAGCATCTTCCTTGTCGAAACGGACCGCGAGGGTGTCTCAAGCAACAAGATCGAGGGCAAGCTGGGGATCAGGGCCAGCCCCACAGCGGAGGTCGTGTTGGAGGATGTTCGCGTTCCCGAGGAGAACCTGGTCGGCGAGCGGGGGAAGGGGTTCCCGTACGTGATGCGGTTCTTCAACGAGACGCGCATCATGGTCGCCGCGCAAGGTGTGGGCATCGCGCAGGGGGCCTTGGATCTTAGTTTGGAGTACGCTCAAAAGCGGGAGCAGTTCGGTCAACCCATCGCGAACTTCCAAGCGATCCAGTTCAAGCTGGCAGAGATGGCCACGCGCATCGAGGCCAGTCGGTTGATGACGCAGAAGGCGGCGTGGTTGGCCGATCAGGGCAACGCGCAACCGCAAGCCAGCAGCAAGGCCAAGTGGTTCAGCGGTGAGACCGCGGTGTGGTGCGCTGATGAGGCGGTGCAGGTTCATGGCGGGAGCGGGTACGTGGCCGAGATGGATGTGGAGCGTTTCTACCGGGATGCGAAGATCACGGAGATCTACGAGGGGACCAAGGAGATCCACAAGCTGATCATCGCGCGTCACCTTCTAGGCCAGATTCGCGGTTGAACCGCGTGGGCGGCGAACTCCAAGGAGGGGGGTTTTCTTATCCTTGACCGAGGTCGACCTCGGAGAGGAGGCCAAGTTGCTCGTAGAGCCCGAGGGCGTCGAAGTGGAGCCACTGCTCGACGATTTGGCCATCCTCATCAAGCCGGTCGAACTCCAGGCCCGTGATCTCGATTGTGTCGCCGGTGGGTTCGAGTTCGGGTGCTTCCGGGAGCGTGCCTTCGAAGGTCCCGCGGACCGTGAAGCGCACGGCGACGAGGTCGCCTTCGGCGACCATGCTTTCGATGGTGCCTTGGATGTCGGGGAACGCTTGGCGGTACGATTCGGTGTATTCTTTGAACGCCTGGCGGCCTTGTAGCTCGCCGTCGGGGATGGTGGGGTCGTGGAGGACGAAGTCCTCAGCGACGTGCTCGTCGATGAGGTCGAGGGCTCCCTGGTTGAAGGATTCGAAGGATGCAAGCTCGACGATTTTCTTGTTCTCTTCTGATGATGCCATGGTGATCGACTCTCCTGACGGGGCGTGCTCTGGAGAGGGGGCAAGGTGGGAAGCGGTTGGGGGGGCCGCGGATGTTCGGAGGGCGTCAAGATCGGTGCGCGTTCTGGGCGTCGTCGTGGTGGAGGCCTTCCTCGATGCCGAGCACGGTGCCTGTGGTGACCTCCGTGACTTGCGCCATGTTGGAGGGGTTAAGGTTCTCGATGGTGTCGTTGAGCGTGTGCCAGGTGTCGGGGAAGGTGTTCACGGGGTCGTGGGGGTCGTTGTGGATGAGGTCCACGGCGGGGATGCCACGTTGGAGGAAGGGGATGTGGTCGTCGTGGATGTAAGAGCCTTTCTCGTTGACGAACGCGTCAGCGTCGAGGGCATTGGCGACTTCGAAGGCTAAATCGGTGAGGTGGGGGGCGTGGTCGTGGCTCCATGCTTCGCGGTGGATGATGAGGTCGTGGTCTCCGGGCATGTCGACGAGGATCATGGCTTCGATGGTGTCGAGGGTTCCTTGTTCTTGCCGGGTGGCGACGGCGTGTTCGCTT
>PWVY01000249.1 GCA_003561665.1 Thermoplasmata archaeon | reverse complement strand
TCCTCGCCTGCCTCATGTTAGTGCTCGTGCTCGGCACGACCACCGTTTCAGCGGTGGACTGCTCGGACCTACCCGTCCGACTTGCAGCCTGTTTGTAACCGGCAGTTCCCCGCATTGACGGGATAGGAAGGCCACCGCCTTCCCTCTTCGCTTCTTTCTCCCATGGTCCAACGTAACCACGACGAGTTCAAAACGCGCTGTAAGCCGTCACATCCTACCACGGTCCGAGAAAAGTCTTAAAGCCCAACCCTCTTGGGCGGCCCGATGGCCCGGGAGTACGTCATCATTGGAGACGGAATCGCCGGGGCGACAGCTGCGACTGAAATCCGCGAAAGCGATCCCGACGGTCATATCACCGTCATCACGGACGAGAGCGACTTGTTATACAACCGGGTTGCCACGAAAGACCTAGCAAAAGGAGATAAAGAGCGCCAGGATCTCCTGATGCACGATCGAGACTTCTATCGCAAACACGACATCGATGTGCGCACGAACACGCGCGTAACGCAAATCGACGAGGATAGCAAACGCGTCGGTTGCCATGACGGGTCCCGCTATTCATTCGATAAGATGTTGATCGCGTCCGGAGGAACCCCCCGACGGCTGCCCGTCCCAAACGGCGATGTACACGGGATTCACACGTTCTGGACGATCAATGACGCCGAACGCATCAAAAAGGCCGCCAAGGAAGCCGACAGCGCCGTCGTGATCGGCGCGGGCCTGCTGGGTATCGATTTGGCCGTCATCTTGGGAACGCATGGAGCAGACACGAAGTACCTCATGCGTGGGGATCGTTGGTGGCGGCAAGGCATCAGCAAAGAGGGAAGCGAGATCGTAGAGAAAGGCTTGGCCGAACTCGGCGTAGAATGCGTGTTCCATGAGGAGGTCGAACGGTTCAACACGCGGGATGAGCACGTGACCGAGTGCGTTGGATCCAGCGGGAAGGTGTACCCTTGCGATGCGGCTGGCGTCGCCATCGGGTTGCATTACAACCACGAGTTCTTGCGGGGAACGCGCGTGAAGATCGGTGAAGGGATCCTCACGGATGAGTACATGAGGACAAGTGTTCGGGACATTTACGCTGCGGGAGATATCGCTCAATATTACGATGTCATCCTGGACCGTGTCAACCAGAACGGGTCGTGGGCGAGCGCGAAGGAGCAGGGCGCCATCGCGGGCCGGAACATGACTAAGGCCACCGACGAGGACCTTGAGGAGTTCGAACTTGTGGACACGTACTCTATCAACCACTTCGATTTCTTCATCATGAGCGTAGGAAGCGTCTTGGGGAGCGAGAAGATTGATCGTGTCTACGATGACGGGGACTACAGGCGCGTGATCTTCTTCCGAGACAAGCCTGTTGGGGCGGTGTTCGTCGGGGATGTCAGCCAAGCGGGGATCCTTCGCAAGATCATCGCTCAGAAACCGGATTTCAGCGAGCTGGACAAGGATCGGTTGCTTGCTGAGAGCGTGGACCCCGCGCTCTTGAAGGAGCTTATGGCTCCGTGAGCGGGCGGCCTGGCATGAAGGGTCAAATAGGACCCTGCGCGAGCAGAAAGGGATGCGTCGCGCCGCTTTGGTCCTATCATTCCTTCTGCTTTCCGTCCCGTTGACGGCGACCGCGTATTCCCCTTACACGGAGCGAGCCTTCGAGGCGTGGGATAGGCTCATCGTTCCGTTGCCGGATGGGGAGGATGACGCCGTGGATTGTCGAACGTTCGATGGATGCCCCGAGGATCTTGAAGGCGTCTCGTACCAGGACCACCGTGTAGGACCGTACATCGAGGACGCAGAGCAGACACCGTTGTACTACCTGTATTCGTACAGGAGCACTACCTTGGTCAACTACAACGATGTCGTGGTATGGGAACTTTGCGGCTTCGATGCGGACGAGAATCTCCTCGGCTGTCACGAGCACGAGGGCGAGTGGCTCAACGCGGGGTTCTTGGATGAGGAAACCGAGCATTTGCGCTTGATCCTCCGCCAGGGTTTCTATAACCCCGCTTCGATCAGCATATGGACATAATCGTCCAAAGGGCAATGCCTTTGCACCCGGGCGCATACATTCCTCCTTGTTGGCTTGATGACGCTCCCTGAGAACCCGGCCTGTCCTCATTGCGAGAGTGAGAGGACCGAGCTTTTGTCTCCGTTCGGTTCCGTCCTCGCGAACGCGCAGTATTACTGCAATGCGTGCCGAACAGCGTTCGAACTCATCAAGTGGCGGAAGGAAGACGGCTAAACGGGACTCGGAATCGTCATGCTTTTCTCCACTTGGACGCTTCCTGGTGCGATGGTTGGTTTCTTCGTGAGCTTCACGGACGTTGAGCAAGCGTTCTCGCGGTTCATGGAAAACCTGATCGGGGTGCTTCCTCGGTTGGCTCTCGCGGTGCTCGCGTTCGTGGCTTTCGTTGTCCTCGCGAAGCTTTCGAGGCGGTGGATCCATTCCGGGATGGTCCGTGCCACGAAGGATGAACGAGCCGGGAACGCGATGGGGGCCTTGGCCCGTTACGCGGTCTTATTCCTGGGGGTCGTCGTGGCGCTGGCCATCGCGGGCGTTTCGTTGTCAGCGATGATGATCGGGATTGGCGCGGTGGGTTTCGCGTTAGCGTTCGCTTTGCAGGAGACGATCGCGGATTTCATCAGCGGCATGCTCATCTTGATAACGCGCCCGTTCGCGAGGCAGGATACCGTGGAGATCAACGGGGAGCAGGGGAACGTCGAGCAGATCAACGTGCGCTCGACGAAGCTTCGAACATTCGACGGGTTGAAGATCGAGGTCCCGAACCGTTCCGTGTTGGCGAACAACATCACGGTGTTCAGCGAGCATCCCAAGCGTCGGTTCGAGGTGGCGGTGGGCATCGGGTACGATGCGGACATCGGTGCAGGGTTAAAGGCGGCCCAACGCGCCGCTGCGTCGGTCGAGGAGGTGCTTGAGGATCCGCCCGTGGAGGCGTTCGTGAGCGGGTTGGGTGGATCAAGCGTGGACTTGATCGTTCGGTTCTGGGTACCCCGGTCGCCCCGTGGCACGATGTTGGCCATCCAGGGCGAGGTGGTGCGCGCGGTGAAGGAAGCGTTGGACGAGGAGGCGATCGATATCCCGTTCCCGATCCGTACGGTGTACCTTCATGAGGAGGCCAACCGTGGGCTTGGCGAGGAGGGGGGCGAGGTTGTTCCGCCCCATTGATCCGATGCGTGACCAGGCCACATTAGGGAAGGCTTAATTGCTGCGTCGTGCCTGGGTCCTTGATGGGTCTTCACGAGCCCTTCAACGCGGTTTCTCATAGCCTGGGCGTGGTGGGCGCCATCTTCGGGCTCGTGTTCCTGGTATGGCAGGCGGAGAGCACGTTCGCGACGGTCGCGTACTCCGTGTACGGGGTCTCCTTGGTGCTCGTGTTCGCGGCGAGCACGTTGTATCATGCATTGCCGGTGTCACCTCGGACGCGTGGGGTGCTTCGTCGGATCGACCATTCGGCCGTGTTCGTCGTCATCGCGGGCACGTACACGCCGGTTTGTTTGCTCGCGTTGCCTGCGGGGTGGGGGTACTCGCTTTTGGGCGTGGTGTGGAGTTTGACAGCGGTGGGCATCGTGACGAAAACGGTGTTCCCGGCGTTGCCTCGTTGGTTGACGGTGGGCATCTACTTGGCGATGGGGTGGACGGCCATCGTGGCGTTGAAGCCGATGTTCGCCGTGTTCTCTTGGGAGGGTTTGGCGTGGCTTTTCGCGGGAGGCATCGTGTACACGTTGGGCGCGTTGGTGTACGGTTTGAAATGGCCCGACCCGCTGCCTGATCGTGTGGGGTTCCATGGGATCTGGCACCTGTTCGTTCTGGCAGGGAGCTTCTCGCATTTCGTGTTCATCGCGTACTATGTGCCTCCGTTGTAGGGACCGCAAGGCCTTTCATGGGGGTGTGGTTCGTGGCGGTCGATGACGACGGGTTCACCCGATCAGGTGCCGTTCTTCTTGGATGTGGGTCAAGGCCCTGCGCTTGTGCTCTTGCATAGCGGGGGCATGTCGCATGAGGAGTTCAAGGAGCATGCGCGGGCCCTTTCGGATGGCTTCCGGGTGCTGGTTCCGGATCTGCCGGGGCATGGGCGAACGCGCCTGGATGGTTCGTTGACGGTGGAGGGGATGGGGGAGAGCGTGGTGTCCATGTTGGAGGAGGTGGGCTTGGCTTGTGCTCACGTGTTGGGGTCCTCCATGGGGGGTGGGGTGGCGTTGTGGTTGGCGTTGAATCGGCCAAGCGTTGTGGATCGCTTGGTGCTGTTCCGGATCGGGTTCCGCAGATCGGGCAAGAACGTGGCGCGGGATCTCTCGTTGGATGATCCTTCGTATTGGGAGAGCGTCGGTTTGGCAGAGAAGCTATCGATGATGCACGAGCCCCAAGGGGGGCCCGACGCGTGGAAGCGCATCATCCATCGCGATGCTCGCTTGTTCGAGAAGGATGCAAAAGCACATGATCACGACGTGGAGGAGCTTGAGCAGATCGATGCGCCGACGTTGATCATCGCGGGGGATCGTGACCCGCTGGTGCCTGTGGAGGAAGCCGTCGAGATCTACCGGTCCATCCCGGACGCGGATTTGTGGATCCTTCCTCGCGCAACGCACGTGGTCGCCGCTCAAACATGGCGAGGCACGGCCTTCCGGACGGAGGTCGCTCGCTTCTTGGAAGCCAAGCGACCCCGCTCGAGGGTTCACCGGCAGCGTTAACATGCGTTGCGCGCGTATACGGCCTGATGTGTGAGTCCTGCACGGCGGATGTTCAGGAGAAGCTCGAGGAGACGAGCAAGTTCAAGAACCACGATCGGACCCTCGTGACGATCGACCGCGTCGAAGGAGACGACATCTACCTTCAAGGGGATACGAAACCCTCGATGCACGCAAGCCACGTGGGCGCGCTTTTGCACTGGCTTCGCGACCAACACTTCGTATGCGGCATCTCTAGCGGGACGACAGCCATCAAGACGCTCTTGGGCGAAGGCAAGCTCGCCGAGTGCAGCACGTGCGCAGCCAACGCGACCAAGATCTGGGCCCTCGCCTTCGCCATGCCCGGCGTCCGAAGGGACGGGACTCACGGCCTAGCCCCAGACCCCATGTGAAGCCAACGCAACCCTCAAGAACGAGGCGTGCAACACCCTAGCACGATGAACCGTGATGTGCCACGCCCCCAAGACCCCCCCCCAAGAACCCATGCAGGACACAGCCGACACCTCCACAAACCACGACAAGAACAAAACGATCCCCCCACCAGACCAACCCCCCGAACCCCTACCCGAACCCGATCCCACCGAACCC
>PWVY01000110.1 GCA_003561665.1 Thermoplasmata archaeon | reverse complement strand
GCCAACACCTCTCCCTCTTCTACACCCCCGAAGATCGCGAACAAGGCCTCCCCGAACAAAACCTCGCCAAAGCCGCCAAGCGCGGCTTCATCGAGCAAGAAGGCTGGCGCAAGCGCAAAGATGGCTCCCGGTTCTGGGCACGCCTGACCCTCACCGCCATCCACGACGACAAAGGCGAACACCAGGGCTTCATCAAGATCACGCGCGACCTGACCGAAGAACGCGAACACGAACAACGCCTCCAAGAAGAACGCGATCTCGTTCGCCGCATCCTCGAAACCAGTCCCGTAGGCATCCTCGTCATCAACGACCAGGGAACCATCGTTCAAGCCAACACCCGCATAGCCGAGATCACAGGCCTCCCCCCCGAAGCGTTCACCGCGTACAAGCTTGGAACCATCGACGTCTACGACGCGCATGGGACCCTCATCCCACCCAACGAACGACCCCCGCAGAAAGCGCTCCAAACCGGGGAACCCGCCGGGCCCATGGAGCTAAGCATCCAAACCCCCGACGACGAAACGCGCTGGTTGAGCACCAAGGCGGCCCCCATCCTTGACGACGAAGGCAACGTCAAGAACGTCATCGCCACCACCACCGACATCACGCAACTGAAGATCCAAGCCGAACGCCTCGAACGACAACGCGACGAACTGCGCACCGAGATCGATGAACTGTTCGAACGCATCGACGACGCCTTCTACGCCGTCGACCGCGAATGGCGCATCGACTACGCCAACGAAGCCTTCGCCCAACTCACCGATCGTCCCCGAAGCGAACTCGTCGGCGCCAACCTCTGGAACGCCCTCCCCGATCTCAAGGACAGCGAGTTCGCCACGCTCAACCGTGAAGCCATGCAAACCGAAGACCGCATCGAGCACGATCTTCACCATGAACGCTCCAACACCTGGCTTCATGTCTCCGTTTACCCCTCCCCCACCGGTCAAAGCGTGTACCTCAAAGACATCACGGAACGGAAAAAAGCCCGCCAACGCCTCGAACAACACGCCCACCAAAAAGAAGCCGTAGCCCGCCTTGGCCAATTCGCGCTCGAAACCGACGACTTAGACGAGCTCTTCCACGAAGCCTCCCGAACCGTCGCCGACGTGCTCGACAACGCATATTGCAAAGTGCTCGACCTCGACCCCTTTGCTGAAGAACTCCTCCTTCGGCAAGGCGTCGGATGGGACGAAGGCATCGTCGGGAACGCCACCGTTAAATCCAACACCAAAAGCCAAGCCGGGTACACGCTCCTCAGCGAGGAACCCGTCCTCGTCACCGATCTCGAGAACGAGACCCGGTTCCAAGGACCCGATCTTCTCACAAGCCACGACGTCAAAAGCGGCATCAGCACCATCATCGGACCCTACGAAGACCCCTGGGGCATCCTAGGAACCCACGACACACGCCACCGCGATCACACGAAAGAAGATGTCAACTTCGTGCAAAGCATCGCCAACATCCTCGCCGAAGCCATCGAACGCCACGCCTACGAAGACCGCCTCGAAGACACCATCACGCGCCTCCAAGAATCCAACCAGCGCCTGGAACGCTTCGCCTACGCCGCAAGCCACGACCTGCAAGAACCCCTCCGCATGGTCTCAAGCTACCTACGCCTGCTCGACGACCGCTACGAGCACGACCTCGACAAGGACGCAAGAGAATTCATCGGGTACGCGGTCGACGGCGCCGACCGGATGCGCGAGATGATCGAAGGCCTGCTGGCCTACGCGCGCGTCGACACCCAAGGCCAACCCCTCGAACCCGTGAACGCCGAAGAGATCCTCGACGATGTCCTCACGGATCTCACGATGAAGATCCAGGAAACCGACGCGACGATCACATCCGACCCCCTCCCCACCGTCAAAGCCGACCCCACTCAGCTTGGCCAAGTCTTCCAGAACCTCATCAAGAACGCCCTCACCTACGCCGGAGACAAACCCCCCCGCGTCCACATCCAAGCCAACAAGAAAGGCCACCGCTGGGTCTTCTCCGTCGAGGACGAAGGCATCGGCATCGACCCCGAGAACGCATCCAACATCTTCAAACTCTTCGAACGCGGCCACCCCCGCGAACAAGCCCCCGGATCCGGCATGGGGCTCGCCATCACCCAACGCATCATCGAACGACACAACGGCCGCATCTGGGTCGACACCCAACCCCAAGATGGCGCAACCTTCCACTTCACCCTCGAAAAAGCGGAGGCTCCACCATGATCGCGAGCACCTACACGAAAACAGCTCCCGCCAACATCCTCCTCGTCGAAGACAACCCCGGGGACGTGCGATTGATCCAAGAAGCCCTCAGAGACGAGAAAGACCACATCCACCTCCACGTCGTCACGGATGGACCCGACGCCATCGACTTCCTCTACCAACGAAACGACCACGAAAACGCACCAAGACCCAACCTCGTCCTCCTCGACCTCAACCTCCCCAGCCTGAACGGCGAAACCATCCTCGAAACCATCAAAAGCGACCCCGACCTACGAAAAATCCCCGTCGTCATCCTCACCAGCTCCCAAGCCAACGACGACATCGAGAAAAGCTACCAACTCCACGCCAACGCCTACCTCATCAAACCCGTCGACCCCAACGCGTTCATGAACGCCATCCAACGCCTCCACCGCTTCTGGATCGACACCGCCCACCTCGCCTAAACCCCCGCACACACCCATCACTTCGACCCGCGTGCTAAAGCCTTCAAAAGGCACGCCCCCCTCTGCAACCCATGGCACAAGACGACGACACCCTCGACCGCCTCAAAGAGATCCCCGGCGAGATCCGCGACCGCATCAAGCAACAAACCCGATCCTTCATCGCTCGCATCGAAACCCCCAGCGAACAAGGAGGCCAACCCCCCTCCCACCACGTCGTCCCCCGCGAAGGACGCTGGGCCATCGTGACCGAAGGAAACACCACCGCAACCGGGATCT
This sequence comes from Thermoplasmata archaeon, assembly GCA_003561665.1. GTDB lineage: Archaea > Thermoplasmatota > SW-10-69-26 > SW-10-69-26 > SW-10-69-26 > PWVY01. The sequence goes on along the minus strand of PWVY01000110.1, from coordinate 2,392 downwards.
TCGAAACCAAACAAGACGCCTTCAAAGAAGCCCAAAGCACCGCCAAACAAGAAGGCCACATCATCGTGATCCACCGCGAAGACGGAACCGTTCAAGAGATCCGCAACTACCAAAACGAATAACCCACCCCTCCCAAGGGAAGGGGCCCCACCTTTTTCGAGAAGGCAACCAGAAAAAACGACCCCCCACAGCCCCCAACCCATCCCCGATGCTCCGCGGCCCCCTCCCCCCAGGCCTCCTCCTCGGCCTCACCCTCCTCCTAGCCACTGCCACCCTCACAACCGCCACAACGAACGACGACCCCAACATCGAGATCCACGCATCCCAAACCGAGTACGCCCCCACAGAACCCGTCACGCTCACCATCACCAACAACGGCACCACCCCCACCCAAGGCACCCCCACCATCACCATCGACGAATGCAGCACCCTCCTCCAAGACAAAATCTGCCGCGACACCGTCCACACATGGACCGGTGACGAACAAACCCTCGAACCCGGCCAAACCCTCGAAACCACCTGGGACAAGACCAACAGCGAGAACGAACCCGCCAACGAAGCCTACCACAAAGCCACCCTCGAATGGGACACACCACAACGCACCCACACCACCCAAACCAACCCCTTCTACCTCCACGAACCCACCACCCCCCATCCCCACGCCCCCACCATCACCATCCACCAACCCACCCACGCAAGCATCACCACCACGACCGTACCCCTCCACATCACCGTGAACGCTCAAGTTCCCCTCGACACCGTTCACCTCACCATCAACGACGAAACGATCCTCACCGAACACGGCATCCAAACACGCACCCACGAGATCCAGCGAACCCATCAACAAGCCCCCGGCGCCCACACCCTCACCGTGCAAGCCACCGACACCAACGACCACACCAACCACACCACCCTCGCATACACCGTCGCCCCCACGCAACGCACCACCTCAGGCCCCCTCGGATTCAACACCCTCGACGACGGCGGCTTCGACGACGTACGCATCGACGACGTACCCCTCTTCACGAACGTCGAAGCCACGACGCCCGGAGCCCTCCACGCACGAACAGCAAACCTCGGCCTGGCCTTCTGGACCCACCAAGGCACACCCGTCACCATGACGCTCGCCCCCGGATGGACCACCACCCCCCAAGGCCAAGGCATCATCCTCGAACACCCCGACATCGAACAACCCGTCATCGCCTCCATCGGGCACGGCACCGGGTTGACCACGAACACCGACACGCTCGTCGCCACCCTTGCCGCCAACGACGGCATCATCGTTCGCCCTCTCACCGACGACCCCAACGAGGACCTGATCGCGGACGCCATCCTCGATGGACGGCTAGGAGCAGAGATCGAGATCACCCCCCAAGGCCCAACCGTGTTCCCCTACACGCCCGTGAACGTGACCACGGCACCCGGCGCAGAACGCGTCGCCATGATCGTCGACGCCCACACCCAGAACGGGCTCTCGTTCGTGGTTCACCTCGATGCTGAAACGTTCCCCTACGCGGACGTGCACCTCGACGGTGAACGATTAAGCACCGCGCAAACCGCGCAAGACGTTCTCGAGAACCGCGCAAACCAAGCGTTCATCCAGGAAAACGATGACACCACTCGCGTTTTCGTGAGCGTGGAAAGCTTCTCAGCGCGCGACATCGTGATCGAAGCCGCCGAACGCGCAGGCGCGTTCGTGACCGCAGGCACCCTCATCGCCGCGGGCGTGGTGGTAGGATTAGCGGGGTGGGGCTTGTTCCGACGCTCGTAAGGCGGTAGGCCTTTCCCACCTGGGCTCTTGCATGGGGCTGTGTTCGAAGCGTCCAGCTTGAACGTCGGGTTGGAGGATCGCGTCATCGTGGTCACGGGCGCATCCCAAGGCATCGGTGAAGCGACGGTACGGTTGCTTCACGAAGCCGGCGCTCACGTCGCTCTTGCAGCCAGGAACAAGGCGAAGTTGTCGGCGATCGAAGACGCGTTAGGACCCGAGCGCGTTTTGAGTGTCCCCAGCGATGTGACGGATCCACGCCAGGTCCAGGAAGCCTATGAGCAGGTCATCGCATGGGCCGGTCGGGTGGATGGGCTTGCCAACGTTGCCGGGTACCCGTTGGTGGCGGAGTTGTGGGATGCTCGTTTGCACGAGATCGAGGATGCTGCGTTCGAGAAGATCCGAAGCGTGGACCTGGATGGGGCACGCATGTGGACAAGAACCGTCATCGAAGGCATGCTGGACCGGGGCCATGGGTCGATCGTGTTCGTCTCCTCCACCCCCGCACTCTCCGGGTACAAAGGGACGCCGTACACGGAAGCCAAAGCCGCCCTCTTGGGCTTGATGCGGGATGTCTCCAAAGAGTACGGCCCGGACGGTGTTCGATCGAACGCGGTCGCCCTT
>PWVY01000339.1 GCA_003561665.1 Thermoplasmata archaeon | reverse complement strand
TCGAATGCACCACCACCGCCAACAAAGCCGGCAACGAAGCAACCCACAACGGCCCCAACCGCCGCAACGGCACCCGCCGCCACGCCGCAACCACCAACCCCACCGCTACCACCACCAACACCGCCTTCACCAACAGATGACCCCCCGGGCGCGTCCCTAACGCCGCAAGAACCCCCACGTCCAACGACCGGGACAAAAGCACCGCCCGCAAAACCAACCCTCCAAGGGAACCCGCAAGCAACGCCAACAACACTGCAGGCACGCGCTCCGGGACGTGCCGGGTTCCAGCCACCTCGGAGATGAACAACGGCAACCCCACCGCTGCCAAGACCCCAGCCAAGAACAACGCCCGAGCCACACCATCCAGGACCTCGCTCACTGACGGGGCCTCGCCAAGCCGATCCTGCACCCCACCCGCGTCCCCTTGGGTGCCAACCGTGAACCCCATCGAGCCCTCCTCGACATGCCCATCCACGCTCAACACACGCCAGGACAAATCGTACGAGCCTAGAGAGAGCGGGGGGGTCGTGACGCGAAGCTCGGCGGGTCGCGACGTTGGGACGTGGCTTTCGGATGGGACGCGTTCGCCGGTCGCGTTTGTGAGTGTCACGTGTGCGTGGTTGGGGTCGATTTGCTCGGTGAACCGAAGGGCGAGCACGCTCGTCTTCTCTGGCACCGTGCCTCCGGGTTCGGGCGTGGAGTTCGCCAGGTAGGCATGCCCCAAGGCTGGGCTCGATAGGGTGAGGAGGATCGCGGTGACGGCGAGTAGGAGGACCGCGGTAAGGGTGAGAAGCCGGGGGGGATGAGTGTTCACCCGGATCACCCACGGGGAGGAGAGTCGTTAGGGCTCCGGGGGGGAGAGATCGGGAGGGGGAGGTCGTGTAGGGTTTGGTTACCCGTCATCGGCGTCCTCCGGGTCTCGGGGGAGCTTGACGACCGTTAACCAGTACGTGACCATGCCGACCATGGTTTGTAGGAAATCATCGAGTTCGATGGGTTTCGTGATGAACGAGCTGGCTTGCAGGCGGTAGCTTTCCTCGATGTCTTCGGTGGCATCGCTGGTGGTGAGGACGACGACGGGGATCTTCTTGAGGTCCGGTTCGTCTTTGAGCCAGGTGAGGACCTCTTGCCCGCTCACGTTGGGCATGTTCAAGTCTAGGAGGATCAAGTCCGGTCGTGGGGCATCCTCGTAGGCTCCTTCTTGTTGGAGGAACGTCATGGCTTCGGCCCCGTCGTTGGTGACGCTTAGGTTCACGGGGAAGCGTCCACGTTCGAGGCTTTTCTTGATCAGCTGAACGTCCGCGGGGTTGTCCTCGACAAGGAGGACTTCGGCGGTTCGAGCGCTTGCAAGCGCGTCCTGGAGTTCCTGGTTTGTCAACTCGATGGGGCTTCCTCCATGGGTTCTTGGTTATCAACCCTGGCGATAGGGAGGTCGAAGGTGAAGATGGCTCCGTCTCCAGGGGTTCCTTCTACGTCGATGGTGCCTCCATGGCGCTCGATGATCTTCTTGCAGACGGCCAGCCCGATGCCTTGTCCCTCGAAGTCGTCGCGGCGTTGGCCGCGTTTGAACAGTGTGAAGAGTTTGTCTTTGTACTCGGGCGCGATTCCGATACCGTTGTCTTCGACGTGGATCCGGCATTGGTCGCCTTCTTCCTGAGCGGTGACTTGGATTTGGGGCGGGTTGTCTTCTTTGCTGAATTTGAGAGCGTTGCTGATGAGGTTTTGGAACACTTGGCCGAGTTGGCTGCGCTCGCCCTCGACAACGGGAAGGTCCTCCCAGTGGACCGTGGCGTTTGTCTCGTCGATGCGTATCGAAAGATCCTGGCAGACGTCCTCTAGAACAGCGTTTAGGTTCACGGGTTCGTGGGGTTTTGCTCGTGTGTCGACGCGTGAGTATTTCAGCAACCCGTCGACGAGGGCGTGGAGCCGCTGGGCCCCTTCCACGGTGTAGTCGATGTACTGTTCGGCGTCCTCGTCGAGTTCGTCACCGTATTCTTGTTCGAGGAGGCGTGCGTAGGAGACGATCATGCGGACGGGTTCTTTTAGGTCGTGGCTGGCGGCGTGTGCGAAATGGCGAAGGTCTTCGTTGGCGCGTTCGAGTTTTTTCTGGTTGGTTTCGAGTTGTTGGGCTTTCTCTTCGATGGCTTCTCGGGCGCGTACATGGTCGGTGACATCTTGGAAGCTCCATACCCGGCCTATGATCTCGCCACCGACTTGATGGGGTTGGGAGAAGCGCTCGAAGACGCGTCCGTCCTTGAATCGGATCGTGTCCTGGCTTTCGGCCTCGGGTGTGGCGTAGAGTTGCTCGATTCGGTCCAGGAAGGCTTGAGGGTCTTCGATTTGCTCGGTGACGTGTTCGATGAGTGCTTCATCGGTTCCGCTTTCTGCCAGGCGTTCGGGGATGCGCCACATCTCTAAGAATTGCTGGTTGTAGTCGACCACGTGTCCGTCTTGGTCGATCACGACGATCCCGTCCGCTGTGGAGTCCATGGTGGCCTCTTGCAGCGCTACGGTCTCCGCGAGGCGTTGGGCGTTGTCGTGGACTTGGGCGCGGGCTTTCTCTGTGACGTTCCAGCCCACGACGAGGCATGCGGACAGGCTGGCGATGAAGACGGCGTGGATGCCTGCCCAGCGCCAGGGGTGAGCGAGGGCGGCGGGGTGGTTGTACACGGTTCCGGGCGCGATGGTGCCCACGGTGCCGTGGTGGACGAGCACGTACCCGATGGCCAAGAGGAAGGGGACCCAGTCTTCGTAGATGGCCAGCAGGCCAAGGATGACGAAGAAGTGGAAGTGAGCCTCGATGAAACCGCCCGAGAACTGGGTGAGGACCGCGGAACAGGTGATTAATCCTACAGCGGCGGAGGCCGAGCGCAGGCGCTGGCTGAGTTTGGGCCAGGAGGCGATGCCGGCGAAGAGGGCGATGATGAGGCCCTCCAGAAGGGTTTGCGCGTAGCCGAAGCTCTCGTAGTGGGCCATTGAGACCCATCGGTCGAGCCCTCCGTAGATGCCGAAGGCGACAAGGAAGGGGATGTGGGCCCAGAGGATCCACAGGATCACCCGATGGCGTACCCGCCAGGATTCCTCGGAGACGCCCTGGCCGCGGGGGAAGTAAGAGAGCAGGCGCTCCCAGAGAGCGTTTGACGGCCGAGTGGAGGATTGGCCAAGGCCATCCTCTCCCGTCTCCACGGCCATGGGACCCTCTACCTAGCGAGGGCTCCTTAATACCGTTTGCCAGATTGGACGGGGGTCGCCCTTGCTCCCCTCTTCGCCGTTATACTGAGAGGGAACAGCGTTCTCAGGCCCAGGTAAAGGCCCCTGATCGATCACGTCGTTCCAACAGCGTTTTCACGAAGGCTCTTGCTTCTCGTAGCCATGCGCATGGACACGATCATCGGTATCGCGCTGCTCGTTCTTGGAATCCTCGTCCTCGTGGGCGAGTTCACGGTCGGATTCCTGTTGCCAGTTCTGGGGATCGTGCTCATCGTGCTCGGCGCGCTGATGCTGCTCAACGTGGTCGCCGGCGGCATGCTGATGGGCATCTTGTCCATCGTGCTTGGCGTGCTGCTCTACGTGGGACGATTAGGCGTGCCCGGCATCGTGGAGCAGTCCATCAACCTGATCGTCGGCGTCCTGCTGGTCATCATGGGCATCGCACGCATCATCTGAACGGGGAACGACCTTCACAGGCCCTCGTTGGCCAGAGCGTTGGGCAGCGCTACGTCCGTGCAGACCCTTTCTCCATGGGTAAACCCATAGCGCTGGGCTCCTCGATCTCCTTCTTGACTCCGAGGAGGCCCATGATCTCCTCTCGACCCAGGTGAAATTTTTGGACCTGATCCGAGAGGTCCACCCAAACCTCGAGAGCTGTTTCGGTCGAGTCTACGTGCGATACGCTGTACCCTCGATGCAAGAGAGCGGCGAGGTCTTCGAGTGTGTCTCCGGCTGTCGACGTCATTCCGATCACCCCCTGCATGAGGGCTTGGTATGATGGGACACCCGGTCGGGCCGAGCAGGCCAGAGGGCGCATCGCCCCAACGGACCAACCCCAAACCTAGTCAAAGAAAACAGATTCCCGGCGCCGTTGAAGATTAGATGACAAGCAGCGTTCGCGCCGTGGGTAGGGGGTCAAGTTCGGGGGCTTGTCTTTCGACCATAGGCATCACGCGTCGAACGGGCACTTAGACGATGCGTTTCCGCAACACCCTCAAGCTATCAAACCCATCGGCCTGGGAGGGCCGATGGCCCTCCCTTTCCTCACCAAGCTGCTTCCTGGGGGAATGCCCTCGGTCTTGTCGTTCATAGAATCTTTCGTGACGGGCTGGCCTTGGAGACGGAAAGAGTGAATTGTTCCGGCTTGGTTGCTTCGCGTACGCATGGCGAGTGAGACCGATGAGGGGGAGGGTCCTTCGGCGATGGGGGGGTTTCGCAGGTTCTTCTCGCTTGAGCCGGACGTGTTGGTGCTCAGTGGCGCGATGTTCGCGTTCAGTCTTGGGTTCCAGATGACGAGCCGTTACGTGCCGGAGTACATGGCTGTTCTTGGCGCGGGTTCGCTCGCGATCGGGGTGTTTGGCACGGTGCAGAATTTGATCAGCGCGGCGTACCCGTACCCGGGGGGTGTTTTTTCGGATCGGGTGGGGTCGAGGTCGGCGTTGACGTTGTTCGCGTTGTTGTCGACGGTGGGGTTCGTGGTGTGGTGGGCGGCGCCCGTGATCGGGTCTGTGGAGGTTTTGGGGTGGGTGTGGGAGCCGTGGGTGTGGATCTTCGTGGGGTTGTTTTTGGCGCAGGCGTGGAAGTCGTTGGGGTTGGGGGCTTCGTTTGCGATCGTGAAGCAGGCGGTGGCGTTGGATCGGTTGGCGGCGGGGTTTGCGAGCACGGAGACGTTCCGTCGGGTGGCGTTCTTGGTGGGGCCTTTGATCGCGGCGGGCGTGTTGTTTTGGGCGACGGATTTCGTGTCGGGGTTCCAGGGGGTGTTGGTGGTGGCGGTTGTGTTCGGGGTGTTGGGGACGGTGGCTCAGCGTGTGTTGTATGATGCGTCGGAGGATCGGGTGGGGAAGCGTTTCGGGGGGGTGCGTGCGTTGGTGGAGGATCTTGGCGCGTTGCCGGGGGAGCTTCGTGCGTTGTTGGTGGGGGATACCGTGGTTCGTTTTGGGAATGGGATGGTGTATGTGTTCTTCGTGATCGTGGTGGCGCGGTTTTTGGGGGTGGATGTGGAGGTTTTTGGGGTTTATTTGGCGCCTGAGGTGCTTTTTGGTGTGTTCTTGGCGGTGGAGATGGTGGTGGCGTTGTTGACGATGGGGCCGGCGGCGCGGTTGGCTCAGCGGGTGGGGTTGAAG
>PWVY01000344.1 GCA_003561665.1 Thermoplasmata archaeon | reverse complement strand
TGGAGCGACCGGGATCATCGACCCACCGAGAAAGGCAGCTTCGAAGATGCCCTCACGATCGTGGAACCCGAGCACGACCACACCTTCGAGATCAACGCCGACGGACACAACACGCTCAACCTTGCGCTTGAGCTCGAGGGATCGCTATGGAACGCCGTGACCGCGACCGTGACAAGCCCAGAAGGGGATGAGGTCACGCTGGAAGCCCAAGCCACCAACAGCGAAGATGACGCCCGAATCCCCAACCCCTCAACGGGCACCTACACGGTCACGATCGCGTTCGAACAAGGGCCTATGCTTCTCGAAGAGGACGCCTATCAAGAGTACCGCTTCGATTGGTGCGCTCCAGGCACCGACATGGGGTACAGCGGAGATTGGGACCGAGACTGGGAAGACTACGCCGCCTGTTGACCTGCAGAAGGGGCCCGCTCCCTCGGGCTCATCCAGCCTCCGCTAGGATGTCCTCCACAAGCTCCAGCAACGGGGGCAAATCGTCCCTCACGGTGCGCCAGACGATGTCGAGGTTCACACGGAAGTACGCGTGGATTAGGACGTTCCGCATTTCGGCGGCTTGGCGCCAGGGAGGGCCCGGATGCTCGTCCTTGACATCCTCGGAGATTTGACCTGCAGCTTCACCGAGAATCTCCAGCAACCGAACCAAAGCCAGGGCCCGGATATCCTCCGGCTCAAGGTCCTCCCGGTCGACCTCCTCAGCGATCTCCAACGCCCTTCGCGATCACGCGAGCGCATACTGGACCTCAGCGTTGGCCATGACCTCATCCCTGAAGTACGGGCTAAGATCCTCGAGCATCCTCAGGTCCACCGCCTCCACGCCCAAAAAGACCTCTAGGTCGCGTCGAATCTCCATCAAGCGAAAGAAACCAGGCGTCTTCCCCTTCTCGAACTCCACCAGGATGTCCACATCGCTCTCTGCTCCGAAATCCTCCCGAAGGACCGAGCCAAAGAAGGCGAGCTCGCGGATGCCGTATCGGCTGCAGAGGCGAGCAAGGGCCTCCTGATCGACGAAGATGCTTGGCCATCATCATGCGTCAAGACACCTACAGCGCTTCGGAACAGACGACCGGTCATTCACGGCGGCTCCAAATGGAGGAATGCTGTCCGTTCCGAGCTTCACACCAGCCCCTGGAAGCCGGCTAGCACCGAAGGCTTCGATGCTGGCGATTCATATTCAAGCCGTTAACGTGTCTTCTTTCCTCGCTTCTCATGGGCCCCTGGGGTCGTAGCCTCTTTCGGCTGCCGACGATCCGTATCGTTCCCTTCTCTCCATCGTTGCGTTGGTGTACCTCCCGTTGGGGTTGCTCCTCGCCATGGGAACCTCGAAGATTCTTGGAGCAACGAAGCTGCACTCCCTGGAGATAGAGAAGCAATAATACGACGCGGCCCCAGTGTAAAGGGGTGGAAGGAGCCTCGTCTGCTACCCACACGCATCGTTCGAGATTCGTGCATTTGGGCCGCTTTGGGTTCTGCCTTGCCGGCTTCCTGGTCCTTTACGCGCTCCCGGTTCTCCTCTTCTATAGGATTCCATGGGTCGAGGCGATTGGCTTTGTTTTCATGTTTGGCCTCCCGGTGGTTGGATTCTTGGTGGTGCCTTGGGCAGCCTCCAAACGATGGGGTTCAACGAGGAAGCTTACGCGGGATGCGATGGGAGGCATCGGTGTTGGCGTTTTGGCCTTCCACGGGTTGGTCGCATTCCTCCCAGGCGTGTACACGACCATCGTCCCCTACATGTGGCTGTTCAACCCCCAAGATTTCGCGTACGGTCACCTCGTCCTCACGAGCTTTCCTGGGCTCGCCGGCACCCTCCTGGTGTCCTCCTGGCTAGAGACCAAACAGGAAGACCACACGCCCGGAGACCTGGAACTCGTCGCCGGATGCGTGCTCCTCGTATGCTCCACAGCGATCGCGTTCATCGTCCTCGCCGCAGTAGCGCGTCCGGGCGAGTTCAGAATCACGTTGATCTACGCATTCATCACGGTCTTCGTTTCCGGTGGGTTCCTGCAGATGATCTCGAACCGCAGGACGGTGAGAGCGTTAGAGGCATCGTGGAAACCCTCAGCGAGGAAGATCATCCCCGTCCTCTCCTTAGGGGGAGCCATGGCGGTTCTTGTGGGGGTTGTGTTGTGGGGTAGCCATCGTTTCGTGGGTCGTGTCGATGAGCCGTTCACGTCGCTTGCGTTCCTCGCCGGGGTCGTCAGCGTCGGGGTGGCGGCAGGTTGGTTCACCAACATGGGGGAATTCCCCGGCCTGGTGGGCGCGATGAGCGTGTGGGTGGGAACGGCCGTGTTGGTGGGCGTGGATTTGCTCGTTCTCGAGGTCCTGGAGGTGTTCTGGATCGTGCCGCGACCGTTGTGGCCGCCTGACCACGTTGCACCCCTCCTTATCGTGGCCATCACGTACCTCCCGTTGGGGATGATCGTAGCCTACCTAGCGGCCTCCGGCTGGAGATCAATGAAAGACCGAACCTGAGGACATAAGGGAGCGACCAACACGAGCGTGAAGAGGGTCAACGAGGCCCCACGCGCACCAATAGGGTTATACGGGAGGCACGGCTCGGTGCGGTTGCAGCCGCTTCTGGTCTTTTCTGCTCGGCCGCGCGTCGTCAACGGAAAACGCGCGATCCTCGGGGCCCCCTCCGTCAGGTGCCCAGGCACGGCGAAAGAGACGACCCGGTGTCGCTGATCGCCGCCCAACGCGACGGACGAGGGCCCCACGTGATAACATGACGCAACGATTCGGACAGATTGAACTGAGCCCAAGCACCATCGGCGCCATCAACAAGATGGGGTTCAAAGAACCCACGCCCGTCCAAAAGGAAGCCATCCCCCGCATCCTCGAAGGCGACGATGTGATCGCGCAAGCCCGCACGGGCACCGGGAAAACGGCCGCGTTCGGCATCCCGCTCGCCGAGAGAAGCCAACCCGGCGCTGTGCGCACCCTCGTGCTTGCCCCCACCCGGGAACTGGCCAACCAGATCAAAGACGAACTCAATCGCCTGGGCCACAGCAGCCCCTTGAACGCCTTCGCCGTGTACGGCGGCGTCGGGTACGGCGCGCAAAAACACGAGCTAGGCCCCCACGGGAAAAGCACGTGCATCGTCGCATGCCCCGGACGCCTCCTCGACCTCCTCGAGAACAGCCAAGCGGACCTATCCAACGTGGACACCGTCATCTTCGACGAAGCCGACCGCATGCTCGACATGGGCTTCATCCACGACATCAAAAAGATCCTCGCCCACGTGCCCGATGAGCGCCAAACGCTCCTCTTCAGCGCCACGCTCCCCCACGCGGTGCACAAACTCTCCAAGCAATACCTCACCAACCCCGCGAAGATCGAACCCGACGATGGGCCCATCGCTCAACCCCTCAACGAGCAGTTCAAGATCCCCATCCGAGGCCAAGGCATGCCCTACCTGCTCAAACTCCTCGAACAAGAACAACCCGAACGAACCCTCATCTTCGCCAAAACCAAACACACCACCAAACGCTTAGCCGCGAAACTCGACGCCGCAGGGTACAAAACCAGCACGCTTCAAGGCAACATGAGCCAGAAAAAGCGCGACAAAGCCATGAAGGACCTGCGTAACGGGAACGTCCAAATCATGGTCGCCACGGATGTCGCCGCGCGCGGGCTCGACGTGGACGAACTCACGCACGTCATCCAGTTCGACATGCCCAGCAAAGTCGAAGACCACATCCACCGTACCGGACGAACCGGCCGCGCCGGAGAAGGCGGACGAGCCTTCCTCTTCGTCCCCCCCAACGCGAAACGCAAAGCCAACAACATCGAACAACACGCCGGCATCCAGTTCGAAAGCTACGATCTTGGCACCCTCCCCAAGGTCCCCCAACGCGTGCGCCAAAGCGGCCCCAAACCCCGCCGCTACGAAACCATCACCGCCGGCGGACAAGGCAAACGATAAGCCAACAACGATCGAACCCTCCCAAGGGCGCCTTCGCCCTTGGGAGATCCTTCCCGCAAGAAGTGGGCCCATCCGGATTTGAACCGGAATCAACGCCACCCGAAGGCGCAAGGATACCAAGTTACCCCATGGGCCCAAACGAGCAACGCCACCACGACGCGCCCGCCAACGGGGAACCGCTCGAAGGCCAGACCCCGGTTTAAGCGTTTCCCGACCCGGATCCACGCCCCACCCAAACCGAGGGCCCACACCCCAAACGCATTTCACCAACCTGCAACCCTCATGGGCCCCATGAAGCGCGGCCTTGTGCTCACAACCCTCCTCCTCACCGCATCCCTCGCCGGATGCATCGGCGGCACCGACGACCCCAGCGACCCCACCGAGGGACCCACCACGGACGCCGAACGCCAAGCCCTCTTCGAAGCCATGCTCGCCGACCACGACGAGCACGACCACACCAACCACGCCCACCACGAACACGCCTACCACGCCCAACTCCTCGATCACAAGCCCCTCGTCGACGAAGGCCCAAGCGGCACGCACGCTCTAGCCCTCAACCAAGACCAAGAACTCCTCTTCGCCTCCAGCACCATCCAAGGCGACCACGGCTTCTACATTCTCGACGTAAGCGACCCCAGCAACATGGAGCTTCTTGGCTCCTACCACGACGAGCGCCTCGTGGGCTCGGATCGAAGCATCGCCGTCAGCGAAGACACCCAGTGGGCCATCGTCGGCAGTGAAGGAGCCACCGAGGACGAAGAAGCCGGCGTCTGGCTCTTCGACGTAACCGATCCCACCAACCCTGAACTCGTCACCATGAGCCCCCTCTACGGAGGCGCCCACACCGTCGACACCATGACCATCGGCGACACCCAGTACGTCTTCGCCCTCAACGCCGGCGTCGAGATCCTACGCATCCTCGAAACCCCCCTCGGCACCGAGCTCGTCAAAACCGGCAAATACACCATCGCCACCGACGCCATCATCGACAACCCCTACCTCGAAGACGACGACCCCAGCGACGCGCAAACCTTCGCCCACCGAAGCGTCTGGGCCCACGACATGGTCCCCATCAACGACCCCGACCAAGGCCCCCTCCTCCTCGTCGCATACGCCTACCAAGGCCTCCACATCCTCGATATCAGCACCCCAGAACTCCCCCAACTCATCAACACCTGGGTCCCCGAAGGCGAACACGCCCCATGGTACGTGCACAGCGTCGACGCCGACCACATCGACGACAAGCGCGTCATCGTCGTCGGGACAGAAGTCTTCGAAGACCGCCACTACGACGTGCCAAGCCCCCTATGGATCCTCGACGGGACCGACCTCGACAACCTCGAAGAACTCTCCGAATGGACCAACCCCGCCAACGTCGGCAGCCAAAACCTCCTCTACAGCCTGCACTTTTATCGCA
>PWVY01000261.1 GCA_003561665.1 Thermoplasmata archaeon | reverse complement strand
GGCATCACGTACACCGTCGCCCTCGCTGGCCTATCGGCTCCCTTGTTCGCCCTCACGAGCCTCCTTGTGGGTGCAAGCGTCCTCTTCAGTTGGGAGGAGCGCCACCGCCCCCGCGCGTTCTACAGCCTTCTGTTGGTCTTGCAGACCAGCGTGCTTGGCGTGTTCGCTGCCTTGGACCTGTTCGTGTTCTACATCTTCTGGGAGTTCGTGCTGATCCCCATGTTCTTCTTGATCGTCCTATGGGGCGGCGCGCATCGTCGCTACGCGGCGGTCAAGTTCTTCCTGTACACGTTCGCCGCAAGCCTCGTGATGTTGCTCGCGTTCATGGGGATGTACTTCGCCACGGACATCACCACGTTCAACTTCCTGGAGCTGCAAGAGGAGACCGCGTTCTTCTCACAGAACCTCCAATTGTTGCTCTTCGCGGGCCTGTTCGTTGGCTTCGCCGTGAAGATGCCCCTGGTCCCCTTCCACACATGGCTCCCGTGGGCTCACGTGCAAGCCCCGACCGCGGGCAGCATGATCCTGGCGGGCGTCTTGTTGAAGATGGGCGGGTACGGCCTGGTTCGCTTCGCCGTGGGCGCGTTCCCGTTCGCGACGCAGATGTTCGTACCCCTCATGTTCGCCTTGGGCGTCATCAGCATCATCTGGGGCGCGTTCGTGTGCTTGGCGCAGGATGACCTCAAGCGCATGGTCGCCTTCTCCAGCATCTCGCACATGGGCGTGTTCTTGGTGGGCGTTGCCACGCTCACCGACATCGGGCTCCTGGGCGGGTTGTACATGCTCGTCGCGCACGGGTTGCTTAGCCCGCTTGCTTTCCTGATGTGCGGAAGCATCAAGCACAGTTGGGGCACGCGGAAGATCAGCGAACTGGGCGGCATCATGGAGAAAACGCCCACGCTGGGGATGCTCACCATCATCGCGTTCATCGGATCGCTCGGATTCCCTGGGCTGGCCGGGTTCATCGCGGAGGTCACCGTGCTCGTCGGCGTGTACGAAGCCTTCGGGTGGCTTGTCGTGTTCCCGCTTGTGGGCATCTTGTTGACGGCAGGGTATTACATCTGGGCGATCAAGCGGGCTCTGCATGGGCCCCTGAAGGCCACCGGCGCGGGCACCCCGATGCCTCGGTACGAGGTCATCGCCGCGGGCTTGCTGGCCGGGCTTTCCATCCTGTACGGTATCTGGCCGGTGTTGTTGACGGACCTTTTCAACCCGTTCGTTGAAGGTATCCTTGCGTTCCTGGGGGTGGCCTAAGTGGTAACTGAGATCCTCGCTGGCCTGGCGCCTGAGCTCACGGTCCTGGTAGGCACGTTCGTGATCTTGTACGCGGCCGTGAACGCTCGCGACGGTAAGCTCCCAGCCATGATCGGGTTCGTCACGACGATGGTTGCAAGCGTGTTCGCGCTGGGGACCATCGTTTCGCTTCCAGGCCTTGGGTTCCTCCCGAAGGAGACCGTTGTCCTGGATCTGTTCCAGGTGTCCACGTTCAGCCAGGTGCTCAAACTGTTGTTCCTGGTGGGCACGGGCTTGGTCATCTTGGCCTCGCCCAAGTACATGGAACGCACCTCGATGCAGGCCGAGTACTACGCGTTGATGCTCGTGGCGACCATCGGCATGATGGTCGTGGCGTCGTCGCGTGACTTCTTGACGCTGTTCATCGGCATCGAGGTGGCTTCGTTCGCCTCGTACATCCTGGCCGGCGCCTTCAAGAGGGAACCGACGAGCAACGAATCCTCGTTGAAGTACTTCATCACGGGCGCGCTGACGAGCGCGATTAGCCTCTACGGGATTTCGCTCTTGTACGGGGCCGCGGGCACGATCACGTTCGACGGGATGAACGCGTTCTTCGCGGATCAGATGGCTCTCTTCGAGGGCGTCGCCAACCCAGGCCTTCAGGTCTTCATCAGCCAACCCATCGTGGCCATCGGCTTCTTCATGATCCTCTCCGGGGTCGGGTTCAAGTTCACGATGGCCCCGTTCCACATGTGGGCCCCTGACGTGTACACGGGCGCCCCGGACACGGTGGCTGCATGGTTGGGCGGTGTTGGGTTCAAGTTCGCGTTCGTGGCCCTTGCCAAGATCCTTCTCTGGGCCATGGGCCCCATCAGCGGGGGTTGGATCCCCTTCGTGGCCATCCTTGCGATCCTCACCATGACGTGGGGGAACCTCGTCGCGCTGCGCCAAACCGATCTCAAACGCATGCTTGCCTACTCGAGCATCGCGCACGCAGGGTACATCCTGATCGTGATCCCCGTCGCTACCGCTTACGCGCTCGGCGGGGGCATCTTCCACACGCTCGCGAACGTGCTCATGAAAGGCGGCGCCTTCCTAGGCGTGGCCGCGCTTGCAACGGCAGGCCTAGGAAGCACGTTCAAGGACGCTAAGGGGCTTTCCAAGACGAGCCCCTTCTTGGCGTTCGCCATCACCGTGTTCCTGTTGTCCATGGCGGGATTGCCTCCGCTCGGCGGGTTCTGGAGTAAGTTCGTGATCTTCTCCAGCGCAGTCCAAGCCGGCCTTGCAGGCTCCTGGCTGTGGTGGCTTGCCGTGGCCGGCGTCGTGAACACCGCCATCTCGCTTTGGTACTACATCCGGTGGATCCGTGTGATGTACAGTGAGGAACCCACGCACCCCGTCAAGGTGAGCCTGCCGGGTGGGCTGGGCGCGGCCATCGCGGTCAGCCTCGTTGGCACCGTCCTCGTTGGGTTCCTGGCGGCTCCCGTGATCGACTGGAGCACGATCGCTGCCGAGGCGCTCTTTGACCTTGTCCCCTGACAGGGGACGGCGTGATGCAGGCCATGCGGGGCCTGTGGAGAGGCGAAGGCACGCTCGCGATTGGCGCCTGGAGGGTCTCCCTTTCGCGGGTCCAAGCAAACCTGTAGACGCCTTAAGAAAGGTCACGGAAGCCAAGCGTTCGCTGACCAGGCTGCTCAAACGGTTCGATGCCTGACCCTGCGGGGGGAGAACGGAAATGCACGAACGCTTCGAGGAAGATCGTCTGCGTTGTCTGCTCTTTAACCCGGGGATCTCAGTGCATGGGTTCGTCTTCGGGCTTGCTGAGGTGGAAGATGGCCCAAGCTGGCAAGATGAGCGCGGCGATGACCGTGGCCGCGATAACGTGGTAGATGAAGTCCTCTTCGAGTCCGAAGGCGAAGATGTAGAGCCAGGAGACGAGAACGAACATCAGGAACAGCACCGTGAAGGTGGTCCATGCTAACCACCCGGGCGATTTGGACCGTTCCGCGGGGACGCTTCCAGCCATGAGGACTTCCTCGGTGAACCCGGCATGCGGCCATCCTTCTTCAACCTCACGCTTGCCCCGGTCTCACGCTGGGTCCACGGGTTGGGCGTAGATGGAGGGTTCAAGGTAGTCTTGAAATGCCCTTTGGACGTTTGAGGGGTGCGGAGAAGCCGGTTCACGTCAGGAGACGGGCCGTGAGGGTCCATGCGTTGTGAGCGGGTCTCCGAGGAAGATGATATGATGGACACGGGACACGGAACGAACCAATGGGCCGCAGGCGCGATCGCGGGCGTGCTTGCGACCGTCCTCTTCACGGTCGCGGCGGAACCGATAGGGATGATCTCGATGATGTACGGGTTCGGGGAGGATGCAGTCGTCTGGGGTTGGATTTTGCATCTGCTCCATGGAGCCTTCTTCGGTCTTGTGTTCGCAGGGCTCTTGAGCCTTGATGCACTGAAAGGTCAACGAGGCTCGACCGGTGGAAGCACCGTCATCGGTCTCGTGTTCGGGGTCGTGATTTGGCTGATCGCGGCGTCCATCATCATGCCCCTTTGGGTGGGCATCACGACGCCGATGGAACCGCCTGTTCCGAACTTCCAGGGGATGAGCTTCATCGCCCATTCGATCTTCGGGATCGCGCTGGGCGCGCTTTACCCCGTGCTTCGAGGCCACGCGCACGCGTAAGCCCCTTGAGGGTCGGCGTGCGTGGCGTGGGTTCCGCGTCGCGCCGCCTCCCCTTCTCTGTAACTTCAGGAACGTCACGGTGCGAGTCCGCGGGCGAGCAGTTCCCCCATGGGCGTAAGGGAGATCGTCAGCGCGCCGCGGTGCCCCCGCGTGGTCTCGACCAGGCCCAGTTCGACGAGGCCCTTGCCGTCTTCCCCGCCTCGGATGTGGTAGCTTGCAAGGCTCTCCTGGATGCCGGTCGTATCCGCGAGGATTTTCAGTTTCTCGACTTGGCCTCCCATCTCTTCGATGGCTTGGAGGATGGAGAGCTTCGCTTCGCTGACGGTCTCCTCGTAACTGAAACGAAGAACCGGGAGGAACATGATCTCGTCGTTGGGCATGTCGATGGTTTTAACGCCTGCAACGAACGACGCGGAGAGGGTCGCGCATGCCAGGCCCTTGTCGGCGGCGCCGAGGTTCACGAGGATGTCATCTTCTCTGCCCTCGTGATCTCGAACGATGCGTTGGACCAGGCGGATCATGCCCAACAGGACGCTGTCATCTTCAAGCATCTCGATGTGGGTTTCAACGCCCAGGGGCTCCAGCACGGATTTGAGGGATGCGGCCGTGTCTCTTTGATCGGGTTTCCCGATGAGAACGATCTTCTCGGCTCCCATCTCTCGAACGGCGGTGAGGATGGGTTCCCTACGTTCGCCCACGATACCAAGGTGTATCAGGCCCATAAGCACACCTCGAAGCCGAGGGATGGACCGTTCGCGAGGTGTCGTCGGTTCCCTTGCAGCATCGTTGCTGAGTGAGTGTCGTCGTCGGGGTATCAAGGTTCCCTTGGACCCTCATCGCTCATGGGTGCGATGTCGGGGGAGAATCGCATGCTTCGGGCGAGGGTCTCCCCGATTGGTGTCAAGTGGATCATGACGCCCTCACCCGGTTCTGTTCGCAGCTCGATGAGGCCTAGTTCCTCGAGGCCTCGGTCATCTTCGCCCCCTCGGATGTGGTACGAGATCGTGCTGGAATCGAGCTGCGTGTTGGCTGCGAGCGTGTTCAGGTCCGTGCCGTCATCGCTGAGCTTGTCGAGCCCTTGAAGGATCTCGTGTTGTTCTTTCCCGACGACCTCGTTGTAGGA
This sequence comes from Thermoplasmata archaeon, assembly GCA_003561665.1. Classification (GTDB taxonomy): domain Archaea; phylum Thermoplasmatota; class SW-10-69-26; order SW-10-69-26; family SW-10-69-26; genus PWVY01. The sequence goes on along the minus strand of PWVY01000261.1, from coordinate 326 downwards.
GAAGTTGAGCGTGGGCAGGGGCTGGACTCTTCCTTTGGGGGTGTCGAAGGCTCGGAGGCCGGCGACGAACGCGGCGGTGAGGAGCGAGCATGATTGGTAGCGGTCGGCCCCGCCGAGGTTGACGAGAAGGTCCTCGTGGCGGTCGCGATGTTTGGCTGCGATGTCTTGAACCGTTGCTAGCGTTCCGGTGAGCATGCCGCCTTCTACGGTTCGGTGCTCTGTTGCGATGCCCAGGGGGTCGAGCACGGCCTCGGCTTGGCGTTGGGGCGCTTGCTCGCCCCAGGTGAGGAAGATGACTTTCTCGGCGCCGAGTTCGCGGACGGCGG
>PWVY01000171.1 GCA_003561665.1 Thermoplasmata archaeon | reverse complement strand
TGCAACTCCCCACCACGTTCCCAACCCCGATATCCACCTCATCCCGCCACGCCGAAACCACCGTGATCACGAACTCCGGCAACGACGTGCCCGCCGCGATCAACGTGAGACCAATGACCCGATCCTCGACCCCCAACGTCGCCGCGATGCTCGCACCGCTCTCCACAACCAAATGCGCCCCCAGCAACAAACCCACAAGACCAAAAACGACCAACCCCAAACTCCCCCAAACCGACACAGGCCGGAGATCATCCGGCAACAACGAAGCCTCCTCCCCGCTCTCCCGACGCTGCCTTGACCGCCGCCGAGAAACCACGTAACGAATCAGAGTGTACGCTACGATGCCCACCAAGAGAATAGCACCCTCCCACCGGTTAATCGACCCATCCCACGCGAACATCACGAACACAGCCGTCGCAACAAGCAGCGTCGGGATCTCCTGCCTCAACACCGTCTTGTTCACGGCCAACGGAACGATGACGGCAGCCGGGCCCAACACCGCAAGGACGTTGAAGATGTTGCTCCCGATGGCGTTCCCCAACGCGATGCCCGATTGGCCTCGATAACTGGCGAACGTGCTCACAACGAACTCCGGCAAGCTCGTACCGAAAGCCGCCAAGGTCAAACCGATGAACAAGGCGCTAACCCGCAACCGCCGAGCCAACCGAGTGCCCTCATGAACGACCGCTTCAGCGCCAGCCGCCAGCGCTAGGACCCCAACGATGATGAACGCGAGGTCCAGCAGAACCATGGTTCAGTGGATGAAATCGCGAACACTGTTTAACGTTAACCAGACCCCCAGATGAGCCTGAAAATCCAAGGAAGTTGAGATTAACTAGGCGCGAGGGTCCCTGAGAAAAACCATACGAAACCTATAGCGAACTGTTCAACCGGTTCATCAGCTCTGTTGAAGGGTCGCGGGCGAGTTCTGCGCCTTGAACCCCCGAGATGAACATGAGTGTGTTCGTTAGGAATTTCTGAAGCTCTGTTGGGCCCTCAAGCTTGAGAAGGACAGCCATGTTGAAGCTCTCCTGCTCGACTCGACTGATGCCCGCGACGCCGTCCTCGTTTCGGAGCGCAGTGGCTACACGCTCTTCGTATCCAGGTGCGGCGTTGACCAACACCACGGTCTCCATAGTGCGAGCTACATCAACCAGGTATTTATAGGCTGTGGGTCACGGGCCATTGTGCGTTCCTCCCAACCCCTCAGACCAGGGAGCCCCCTTGTCCGAAACGCAGTTATACGGTAAGCGGTTTCGCTCCCCCGCACCGGGTGCCGGGAAGACCCGGAGTTCGCCTTGTGATGGGCGATCCGTGCCATCTGCTTCCCCCGTGGGCGCGTAGATCAGCCCGGAAGATCGCCTCCTTGGCATGGAGGAGGCCCCGTGTTCAAATCACGGCGCGTCCATCCCTTCTTCTTACCCCAGCCCTTCAGGCCACAGGTATACTGTTACCTCGAGCGGAAGGTGGTGCTCCCCGGTCTCCGTAGCCTCAGCGAGGACGATGCGCTGAGCGCTGCTCACTGGAACCGTGGCCGAGGAGGGGACCGAAGCACCGTCCGTTTGAAACGTTGGATCCAGGAGCACAGAGCCCGTATAGATGTTGTCGAGGAGCTTGTCACGAAGGTCGCTATCCATGTTCACGATGTCGTATGCAACGCCGGTGACCTTCCCAGACTCCTCCGAGAGCGTTCCCGTCACCAGCGTTGGGATGCCGTCCTGCTCGGTGGCTTGGATGTGGTCGAGCATCGTTGTGCTCCACGCGATTGATGTTGCTTCGTAATCGTTGTGCGTGGTTGGCAGCTCATTGGGAACCCGCAGGAGAAGCCGCTCAGGCTCCAGGGTGATCACGTCCCCTGGACTGGGATCGTTGTGGTCCACAGTCCCAAGGCCCACAGGGGCAAGGAAATCTCCTTGCGTCCCGGGGCTAAACGCGATGAGGTTCCCTCCGCGTTCTGTGAAGTTATGGATGGGAGCCGTGAGGTGAGTTGAATCGTCATCATCGCTGAATACATCCGCGAGGCTATGATCCACATCCTGACTGATGATTATGGTCTCAAGTTCAGCCGAGGGCTTCATATCCAACTCAAGGAGCGTGTCCTCGTCGTCGGCGACCTCAAGGTTGGTGATGAACCAACTTCGCTTGCTCAGATCGTTCCCGCTTACTTCCGAGCATGACGCCTTTGCTCCGCCGCTGTCTCGGCATTCGGTGAACCATTCCAGACCGAGCCACAATTCCCCTTTCGTGTAGTGGGGAACCTCGCAGAGGTTCACCGTTCGAGATGCCCAATTCCCGGAGGCTTCTTCGTCCCCCGTGTCGTTCCATGCGCCTGTCGAGTCTTCGCAATCGCTGGGTTCTGGATCCAGGCGACTCCAGGCCTCTTTCGTTGTGTTCCAGAAGCGTATGGATGGGCGCACCTCTACGCAGTCCTCATAGTTCTCCGGGTCGTCGTAGGATACGTGGCAGCCCTCCCTATCGCCGTCGGTGGTGTCCCCATTGACCCGGAGAAGGTGCTCGAACGAGAGCGTAAGGTCGCTGGGGCTGACCCCAGTGATGTCGATACTAGGAAGGAGTGCGAAGGATCGCATGCCATCGATGGTCCTCCAATGAGGTGCGGGGGAGGACCCAGAGCTGTCCCCACAGTGAATGTGGTGCGTGCATGATGCGACAGTGAGAACGTACGGGCTTGGGTGGCTCCCTGGAGGCGGATACGGTTCTCCATCGATGACGAGGTTCCATCGCGTGATGTCCGGATTCTGTTCGTAGTCCTCAGCTGCTGCCATCGCGGCGTCTCCCCAATCTCCGCCGTGATCGTGGATGTCCTCCATGGTGTACGTGGCTTTCAGGCCCGCCATCGCGGGCGTCATCTGGGTGTGAACCTGCCAGGGGTGATCGATGAAGGTGTTCCCGAGCACCTCGTGCTCGGTGTTCTCTGGATGGTTCTCGATGCTCCAGTTCCAGGCATGGATCTCGGGTTCGAAGCCTGGGTCGTGCTCGGCGAGCAGCTCGAGGACCGTTGTGCTGTCCGTATCGGTCGTTACGTCCCCAAGGTCGTCGCCTCCGAAGTCCCCTTTGATGAGGGCGTACTGGGTGGTGCTTGGCGCTTGCATGGATGCGAGAGGTATAACCTTCCCTTCGGCGTACATGCGTAGGCCTTCGTTCCGGAGGTCGTTGGCTTCGAGGAGGGCCGTGGCGTTGGTTTCCCCGCTTTGGATGCATCGGATCTTCTCGAGTTGAGCGATGGTGCTTCCTGCGCGTAGCAGCCCGAAGCTGTCGGCTTGGCATTCGTTTTCGTGCCATGTGTGGGGGTGGCCGGGGCTTTTGGTGAGCGCATCGGCAGCGTTTTGTACGAAGCTTTCGAGGTCTTTGCTTTCCTCGGGCGTTCCGGCTTCGGGAACGGTGATCATGAAGTAGGCAACGGCGGCCATGGATCCGGCCAATAGGGCGAAGCCGACGATGAAGCCAAGGATGCTGGACATGCCTTCATCGTCTTGGCTTGAACGAGGAGGGGGCATCTACCAGTCCTCCATCCAGACGATTGCTTCGAGGTTGTACGTGGGGGCCAGAGAGATCTCCTTGCTGGGGGGTGTGACGTCGAAGCTGTTGTGGATGCGCGCGGTTTGCATGATGGTCTGTTCGACCAGGGAGGTTTCCCAGTCGATTTCGGTGACGACGATGTGCGCGCCGAACATGGCGTTCCGGGGGACCTCGTATTGGACGTGGAAGAGACCGTCCACGCTGGGGTTGTCGAACCATTCCGAGATCATCTCGTTGAGGGGCTGGTTCTCCACCATGCGGTATGCTTCGACGTAGCCTTGGTTGTCCGTGTCGCTTTTGGTGACGAGGAGTGCGAGGTCCTCTTGGAATGGCTGGAACTCAGGGAAGGCGTTGAGGTTGGCGGTGTTGAGACGGTCGAGGTCCTCCTCGACGGTGAACCCTTGCGTGATTTGATTCCCGTGTACGGCGTGGACGGCGTGGATCGTAGGGTTCTCGAGGAGCCCGTTCTCGCTGGTGATGACGTAGATGATCTCATCGCCCACAGCGATGTCTTGCACCGCTTCATCGAACCGGGGGATGTTCCACTCGTCTGTGAGCTGCCCGGTCTGGATGTCGATGGCGTACAGCGAGTTGTCGCCTGGCCCGTCGAGGGTCTCCGCGTTCATGTTGTCCTGGAGGGGGCCCGTGCCGACGTACGCGGTTTCCTTGTCGGGGGATAGCTCCATGACGGTGGCTGGAACGCCGGTGTGGGGGTCGTCGTTGTCGGCCCAGGTGTCCGCCTGGTAGTTGCCCAAGCGGAACACCCAGGGGTTCGTGATAGGCTCCAAGCGTAGGAAGCCGGCGTCGGGATCATGCCAGATCGCGTCCAGGTTCGAGGATGCGAAGATGCTCTCGTCGGTCAAATCGACCGTCGTTTCGATCTCGTCGCTCGCCGTGGTCATGTCGACCTTCAGAGAGCCCATGAACATCGAGGATCGCGCATTCCAGACGGCATCTGCCAGGATCTCGAACCGCAACTGGACCTCGTCCATGGGCGAAGAGAACGTGTACGTGTTGGTCTCGTTGGCCCATTCAAGACCGTCGTGGGGCTCGTGCACAGGCACCCATTCTTCGCCGTCCAGAATTTGAACGGACAACGTGGTGTCCTCGTACATGCGATCCCACTCCGCCCTGAAGTTGGACGCGTCGAACGTGACGGTCTCCACGGGTTCGGAGACCCCCACAGCCAGGTCGACCGTGTCCACTTCGCCTTGCTCGATATGCCCGCCGGCCCACCATTGCGTCCCCATCTCTGTTCCCCCGACGATCATGGGGATTTCTCCGGCGTAATCCACTCCATAGAGAGGACCATCATCCCCAGGTCCTCCACCGCCGGGAGGTAACGCGTTCCATGATTCTCCTGCGTTGATTGTGAGCGCGGCTAGGGGGCCTGCCCCGGTGACGACCCAACGATCCGGCTCGCTGTGCTTGAAGGCGACATCCAAGAGCGTCTGGTTGATGCGCACATCCGTGATTCGCTCGAACGTGCTCTCCCCAGGCAAGAGGCGGACCAGCGGGCCCATCTCTAACTTATCACCCATGACATCCCCCGCGACGGCAACCTGGAGCCCATCGTCGGTTTCCATGGCCTCAACCGCGTGGTGGGTGCCGCAGGACGTGTTGGCGTACCCGAAACAGGAGGATGGAACGTCGAAGCCTGCTTTGCCTGGCGTTTGCCATGGGATGCTCGCAGCGCTCTCCGTCTTGACGGCTCCAGTCTCGTTCACGGTCGCCTGGATCGTGTTCGTGCTTGCGTCGGTGTACTCGATCTCAAGCGTGAACGTAACCGGTGCGTTCTCTTCGTACCAGTCCGCGTCCACGTACTCACCGAGGAGCAACACCTCGTCGTAGAATGGG
>PWVY01000037.1 GCA_003561665.1 Thermoplasmata archaeon | reverse complement strand
CCGTCCCCCGTCCCGCGGCGTGGTGTTCTTCCTCGGCGGCGGCTACCTCGAGCTGAAGCGAGCGAAGCGCCGCGCGTTCCAGCGGGTCGTGGATCCGCAACACGAGCTCGCGCTCGAAGTGCGCCAGGCGCTCGGAGGCGTCGAGTTCGGCATGCCGAGCGAGATGCGTGGTGGCGCGGTAGGCGCGGTAACTGTCGTCGGCCGAAGCGATGGTGCGCAGGGCCATCACGTCGCCTGAGACTAGGGCGTCGCGCAGCTCGGAGTAGGGCTCGAGGGGTGGTTTGGCGTAAGGGTCCACGAGCGCCAAGCGCACCTCGGGCCGTGGCACCGGAGACGTGCCCGAGGGCCAGGCCGGGAGCGCCAGGACCACGAGGACGGTGGCGGCGATCAGCAGTGCCAACGCGAGTACCGTGCGGCGCATGCCACAGCCTACCGGTGCGCCCTGAACGGCGGCTGAGAGGCGAGAAACGAGCATCGTGCAAGGTAGAAACGATTGTGAGTCGGGGCGGCAGGCCCGCAGATGGCTTCAGCACGGTATGTGTTAAAGCCGAAGACGTTCTTGGTAGCACAGTCGGCAACGTGTTAGGGTTGGTCGGTTGGCGTGTTCCAGAGTTTTGGCGGCGACCTGACGTCGTATGATGTTGAGGAGCGATGAATCTTGATACGTGCCGAGAACGTGACGAAGATCTTCGGCCCGGACCCCAGCGAGGCGCTGAGCCTGCTCGAGGCGGGCGAGAGCAAGGACGCGATCCGCGAGGCCACCGGTCACGTCGTCGGCGTAGACGACGTGTCGTTCGAGCTGGCTCGGGGCGAGTTCTTCGTGATCATGGGGCTTTCTGGTAGCGGGAAGTCGACGCTGGTGCGCTGCATCAACCGGCTCATACCGGTGACCGGTGGGCGTGTCCGGGGCGTGTTCGTTGGCGATGCGTTGGATGCTGGGGGGGCATCCTTGGAGGGTTTCCTCCCACCCCCAGGGGTCCTCGTGGAAGCGTACGTGGATCTCTTCCCATCCGTTGGGGGTTTTCTCGAGGCGGTGGACGGGGAAGGTTCCGAGGCGTTCGTTGGCGATGAGGAACGTGGGCTCGTCGTCGAGGGTGTGGGGGGTGGCGATGACGCGCCCGTCGACGCCGAACTCTTGGAGGAGCACGAGCAGGCGGGTGCGGCGGGCGAGGTTGGGTTCGATGAAGGTGATGGTGATCTCGTCGTGCATCCAGTCGGGGAGCGTGGCGAGGATGTAGCGGGTTAACCGTCCGGTGCCGGGGCCGTGGTGAACGAGGTGGGGTTCGTGGGTTTGGGCGTAGCGGGCGAAGGCTTCGGCGAGGGTTTCGGCGATGCTTCGCGTGGTTTGCAGCGTGCTGGTTTCGCGTTTGAGGCGGGGTTGGTCGCGTTGGGTGTAGAAGCCGTGCTCGTCCCCGTAGAGGGCTTCGGCCATGTAGTCCCTGAAGGGGGTGGTGCCATGCTGGGCGAGGCGTTCGGCCAGGGGCGTTGGGGGGGTTTTGGTTTCGGGTGGCATCCGGTCACGTGACGTCGTGGAGGTCTTGGATCTCCTCGGGGGATAAGCGTCGGAAGCCTTCCGTGGTGATGACGGCGCCTTCGAACTCTTCCTCGCGCTCTTCGCTTTCGGTTTGCGCGGTGATGCTTGCGAACCCGGCGGCGAGGGCTTCGTCGAGCTCTTGATCGGGTTCGAACCGGTTCTCAAGCTCGTTCATGACGTTTTGTCGTCGGTTGCCTAGCGCGCCTGCTTTGTACCCGATGTAGGCGCCGCTGGGGTCGGTTTCGTAGAGTTTGGCTTCGTTGTTGAGGCCGCCGAGGAGCATGCTGACGCCGAAGGGTCGAGCGCCGCCGGTTTGCGTGTACGCGTGGATGCGCGTGGAGAGTTGGCGGGCTAGCGCGTGGACTTCGATGGGCTCGTCGTAGCGAAGCTGGTTCCCGGCGCTGATGTGTCGGGCGATGTCGACGAGGGTCCTGGCGTCTGCGACGAGACCGCAGCTGGCCGCTCCGATGTGGTCGTCGACCTCGAAGATCTTCTCGACGCTGTCTTGGATGGCCAAGCGGCTTGAGGATCGTCGTCCGCTAAGGAACCCGATGCCGTCCTCGGCGGTGACGCCGACGACGGTGCTTCCGCGCTTGACGACCTCTCGCGCGTACTCGACCTGGTAGATGCGACCGTTGGGACTGAACACGGTCGTGGCCCGGTCGTAAAGGTGCTGGGGTTGCTGCACGGACCCCCGTACTGCGCTTCCCTAATTAAGCGCTGGGTTCGGGCGAACAAAGCCATCCCCCCCTAATCCTGCCTTCATCGACCGATCCGTCACACGCTCAGGATACTGCTGGGGCTAGAAATCAACCCTGCATGGGCCTCCCGTAGATCATTTCGATGTCGGGCTTCTCGGTGCAGTAGTAGTGAACCCAGATGTACGCGTGGTAGAACCCTGCGGCGAGGAGGGCCGCTGCGGAGTCTAACGCTAGGCCTGGAACCCAGAACCACAGGAATCCTAACACGTACAAGGGGTTGCTTGTAAAGCGGAACACGCCCTCATTCACCAATCCCCCCTCGCGTCCGCGAGCCTCGAAATGGTCCAAACCCATCAACCGATCCGCGCCCAAATGCCTGAGCGCGGAAGCGATTGTGTATACGGCCAAGGCCAGGAACAAGACAGCGATGATCAAGCGGGGGACCAAGGGGAGTCCCAGGGAGGATCGGTTGGAGACGGCCAGCACGATGATGATGTTGCGTGCGTTCCCGAAGGCCTGGAACCCAAGTGCGAAGCGATCGAACGCCCGGCCCCCGAAAACGCTCGAGACCGAACCTTCATGCAGCTCCAGCCGCCACGTCAACCACACGTACACCTGGTGAGCGATGGCTACCGCGAGGGTGATCCAAAGCCAGGCCAGCGTGGAGAGGCCAAGCAGCGATCCCTCACGAACGACCGGGAAGGAGGAGGCCCACCAAACCCCAAGCAAGAGGATAAGCACGCTAATCGCGTGCCATCCTTGGCGATCGAACACCGCGCGCCACGCCATGGAGGCTGGAAAGCGGACAGGGGCAAAGAGTCTCGGGGGAACCTGGTTCAACGTTTCAAGAGCTTCGCCCACCAGAACCAGGCGATGAGCACGGTCACGCCCATGGGGATGACGACGGCGATGGCCACGATCCACGCGTTGTCTTTGCCCCATCGTAGGAACTCTTTCGTGGCCGAATCATCGCTCATGGCATCTCACGTTCGAACGGTCGCGCCACCTTGTAGCTCCTCCTCCTTCTTGAGGGCTTCTTGGTGCCTGGATGTTCAACCCACCCGTGTTGAAGATAGGAGACGAGGGAGGCTGGGGCCGCTCGACGGCAGCGGGGGGGGCTCTCTGGCCTGAACGTTGACGCTTGGCCAACGTTTGTGCCGCTGACCCCTTTGGCTCGGCGTAGGCGTGGATGGCGCTCCAACGAACCTTCTTACAAGCCCCGGCAAGTCCCGCCAGATGGATGTGATACGATGGTACGATACGAAAGCGACGGCGTCTTCGAGGCACCGCTAGAGCTGGTTTGGAAGATCGTGGAGGAGCACGGGGGCCCCGAGAAGAAGAAGGAGCACCATCCCTACATTCTGGATATGGAGGTCCTTGAGAGGGGGGATAACTGGCTGACTGTGATCGAGACGTTCGAGGGGCCTGATGGGCCAACGAACAGGAAGATGAAGATGGTGATGGACCCCCCGAACCGGTGGACGGCTGAGATCCTTGGGGGCCTCTTCGAAGGTGCAACCATGGAACACACCTATGAGGAGCAGGGCGACCGGACCCGGGTCCACCTGGAGGGCGAGTTCCCCGTACCAGAGGGGATGGCTGAGGAGCAGGTCCGTAAGATGCTAGAGGAAACCTGGACCGCGGCGTTCCGCGAGGATCAGCAGGTGCTCAAACGGATGCAGGGATGAGGCCTCCCTTCGATGGCACGGGCCCATTGGACGGGGATAGCTCCCTGGGCGGTTCTTCACTGCGATGCAGGTTCTTTCATGCGCGCCTGGATCCGCTCGTCGAACCAGTCCGTGACGACGTGCCAGGCCCGCGGGAAGAAGCACTCCACGCTCTGGACATCGGGCTGGTCCATTAGCCACATCTGGATTTGCTCGGTCTCCCCAACCGAGGGTAGGTGACAGAACACGTCCACCCACGTGTAGGGGTACGTGTGGCCGGGAGCGACCCGGTCCAAGCTGTCAATCCACAGGGCCCCCTCGACCTCCTTGCGACATCGGTTCATTAGATGGGCGGTGTCTGCGCCCTCGGAGAGGGTCGCGGAGAAGCGTGCAAGCGTCGCCCCCTCGTAGCGCGAGAAGTCGAACGCGGGCACCGACCACACGGCCTGTGCCTCCAAAAGTTTCCCGTATCGACGGGTGAATGTTCGCCGGCTGACGCCCACGTCCTCGGCGATCTTTGCCAGGGGAAGATCGGGGGTCTCTCGGAGCTTAGCGACGATGCGCCAATCCCGCGTCGTGGGTTCGGTGCGGCTCTTGGGAGGTGTGAAGGGGATGCACTCACGGACCTCGTCCACGCCACGTAGTTCCTCGATCAGGCGTGTGCAACGGTCCAGGCTATCAGCGGTCTCTCGGGCGCACGCTAGAAGGACCCATGGCCCCACCTGGTCGAGCCAGCACAGGACGCCGTCGACGAGTTCAAGGGATTCGAAAACCTCCTCCTTGAGGCGGGGGTCGTCGATGCGGAGAGCGCCAACGGCGATCCCGGCCTTGAAGAGGCCAGGGTTGGGGACGACCTCCTGGCGCATGAGGAACCCGTTCTCCTCCCAGGCCTTGAGCCGGGACCAGACCGTGGTCCGGTCCACGTCGAGGCGGTCGGCAAGCTCGGTCGTGCCCAGCCGAGGGTCGATGCCACCCCACAGGAACGCGCGCTCCCGGTGGAGCTCGCGGAAGATGGCGGCGTCCAGTTCGTCCATATACGCACCCTAACGAGCATCTGGGAAGATAAGTGGTCCGGCCCCTGCGCTGGGTTCGCGGCCTCGAACGTATCTTGAACGCCGCTTCGGCGTGGGTTCGTGGCGTACGCTTTGGGTGATGAGGTGGGCCCGGTGCAGGGAGTAGGCCCCATTTTGTTACCCAGCGGGGGGTGTGGGGGGGGAAGCTGGGTGGTGGCATTCACCTGTGCGTCCTACTTGCCCTCGGCAAGGGCACGTCGTTGGGCGGTTTGGACTTGCTCCGGGGGATCGAGGCCGTTTCACCCTCTCCATCCGCCGTCGTCGGGGGCTTGGTTCCCCGTCATCCCGGTGGCGGTGGCGGTGTCGTTTCTGCTCCGTTCCTCAGGGTCTACCCTGCCCGGCGTGAACCGGGTCCCGTCCCTTGGTGAGTGGGGACCTTCCTCAGTTCGGACCACGCGATGCGTGGGAACCGTTGGCCACCCTCCTGCTCCGGGGGGCTTGGGGTAGCGGGGGCTTGGGTATAGGCCTTACGCTGGGGGGTGGAGGGGG
>PWVY01000003.1 GCA_003561665.1 Thermoplasmata archaeon | reverse complement strand
TACACCCTGGGCGTCTTATCCTCTCCTCCCCCTATCACGCTTGAAGCATACACGGTCAACGCGGCTCCATGATCCACGTTCACTGCGCGCGTCTCAACACGCTCCCCCTCCTCGCCGAAATCCCAACCGAACCCCTCAGCATCCTCGCCAAGGTTCACGATCGCTCGAACGGTGTGCGTTTCATCGTACACGCGCACGGTCGCTTGAGTTCCAGGTTCCACCGCGAACACAAGTTGCTCTTGGGAGCCTCCCGTCACGTGAGCCGCGCGTCCCTCCACGAGCGATGCAACAGGGATCCCCGCCTCGGCCAAGCCGGGCACCGGCTCGGGGACAACATCCAGCAAGCTCGCATTCCGCACATACGAGGCGTGCAACAGCTCCAAACGCCCATCGAAGGACGCCGCGCTGGCCTCCACTTGGAACAACCCTGGCTGGATGCGGGAGGGGTCCAGCGAGGCGTTCGTTCCAAACGATGTGGGGAAGCTCCCGTTCACGGTCTCGGCTCTCGCGTCGAACACGAGGCCAGCAGGACTCATCACGCGGGCATCCAGCGCATCTGCGGACCCGGTCACGCGAAGCTGCACCAACGCGGGCTTCCGTTCAAGGTTCACCACGGTGCTTGTATCCAGCGACCCGTCGGCCTGCTCTTCGATCATGCGCGTATGCTCCTCGATCGGGACCGAGGCGATGCGGTTGGCGACATCCTCTGTATCGTCGGTGTTGATCACCAACGCGGCTCGGGGAGGGTCACCACTGGTGGGCATCACGACCCATGTCCCGTTCATGTCGATGGGCACGTGGACATGCTCGCCGGGGGGTAAGTGAACGTGCTCTCGGATCTCATCCCGCGGGTCGAAGATGGCGAAACCGGCGGGGGAAGCATGCTCAAGGACGTGGATTTCGAGGGTTTCATCGGTATTGAGGTCGATAGCCGAGGCGTCTGCCCCGGATCCGAGGATGGCGAACGCGTCTAGGGGATCGGTGTCCTCCGGCGTGAAGCTCCCTGTCGTGAACCCAGCCACGAGGCTGATCAGGGCAAGAGCAAGAAGACCAGCGATCCGGGCGGGTTCCTGAGCACCGAGCATGAGCGGGGGCGCTCAAGACGAGCAAGGGGCTACGTAAGCGCGATGGTTGCACCATCGAAACGACGCTGGGAGGACCTTACGCGTACACGTGGCCTTCGACTTGCTTGCCGTCGAAGTTCGTCGGTATGAGTTTGTCGGGGTTGATGACGGCCCCGGTGGTGGCGTACGCGCTGATGACGGCATCCAGCGCGTCCCCGCCGCCGTCGCGGAGCACGTTGGAGAGGACGCCTTGGGCGCGGATGGTCAGGGTCCCGCTTCCTTGCAGGTTCTTGAGGATGCGCGTTCGGGCGGCACGGTGCTCTTGCGTGGTGCCCTTGTAGGATACCTTGTGGCCTTGCGCGCGCATCGTTGAACCTGGGCACACCTCAAGGATCCAGGGCTTACCCTCCTCGGGTTCCATCATGGGAAGCACACAAACCTTGTCATCCGCCACGAGGGGAGCAAGAACGTCCGCGATGCCGTGGTAGGTTTGCTTGTACATGCGGAGGTTGTACGGGCTAAACGGGGTGTCGTTGACCTCGTCGGTTTTCCGTTTGAGTTCGGCGCCAGGGCTGGCCCGTTGGCAAGCCATCCGGAAGGAGTCTGCGTCCTGGTGGCGCTTGGGGAAGTTAACGATGAAGTCGTACCAGTTGTCCTCGTCGACGAGCGAGACGGGAAGCCCGAAGGGGAAATCCAACCCGATGGCGCAGCTTTCTTGCTCTGCGATCCAGTCACGGAGGGCTTCCATGAAGGGGTCCCGGTGAGGGGAACTGTTAGGGAGGGACGAGCCGGTGCGGCAGTTGTCGATCTTCAAGGAACCGGCCTCTAGAGCGCCGGAGGCGACCCAGCTGTTGTTGCCAGCGTTCCGTCCACCGCTGAAATCGATGCCGTGCACCATGTCCGGCGGGTCTGGAGGTTGTGAGGTCATCTTGAGCGAATCGTCACTTAAAGAAGCTCCTACAGAAAAAGGCATGGGCAAGGGCCTCGTCGATTTGACGACGCTTTCCCGTGCTATCATCACACACAGGATGGCGTCGGTTCAGGTACCCCTAGGGGAAGGGTCTTTGATATGGAACAAGTGGGCTCGTTATGCGCGTCGTCCTCATCGGGTCGATCCTCCTGGTCGCGGTGGCGCTTGCAGGCTGCATCGACACGAGCCCTGGCACGACGGAGACCGTTCACGAGGACTTCGGGACAGGCCTTGACGGTTGGGCCCAGCGTGCCGATGTGCCCGAGGATCCAGGCCAGCCCGGTCACCTCATGTCGTGGAACGTGACATCCTCCCAGCAAACAGCCCACCAGGGGGGTTGGAGCGTGTTGTTCCAGTTGGATGGAAACCAAGGGAACGGGACGGTTTGGATCGAGCGCCCGTTCCAGGTGGAAGCGAACCAATCCTACCATGTGAACGCGAGCATCTGGGCGCACAGCGCCCAAGAACGCGTCGACGAGGCCGCGCACTTGGTTTTCTATGTGGGCCACCAGCAGCCCACGGGCGAAGCGGACTTCCCAGCCGCTGGGGAGCAAACCAACGCATCCAACCCGCCCCCGACGGGAGGGTTACGGATGCCTCTTGATCAGGCTGAGGGTTGGCAAGAGTACAGTTTCGAATGGGTCATCCCCGTCGCAGAGGAACCTCGCGAGCGGGCGTTCTACATCGCCGTGGGCATCAGCGCTGTGGGCGACACCGAACTCTCCTACCATGTCGACGCTCTCAACATAGAGCTAACGCGCCTGCCTACCGATGATGAGGCTTAGTTTCGTTCTTCCCCGTCGTTTTGCCTATCGTTGGGAGGATCGCGGGGGATCTCGATGCCTGTTTCGAGGAGGGTGACGAGAGCGTAGAGTGCGTACGTGTGATCGCTCCCGTTGAGATGTTCGTGATAGCAGCGCCATGCACGGTCGAGGTCAAGGAACGAGGCGTGTTCGATGCGGTCCTCGTGTTCGGTGAGGGTGTCTTCAACGAAGGATCGCAACCGGATGAGGCCTGCGTGGTTCATCCAGGAACCGGGGGCTTTGTGCGTGGGTTCGGCTTGGTTGGGGTTTGCGCGGTCTTGGAGGGATTGTTGGGCCAAGCGCCTGGCGATGCCTGCTTTCTCGATGATCCGCGGGCTCGTGAGGGCGACGCCCGTTTCGGAGTGGGGGATTTGAGCCAGGGCGGGGCTGATGCGGTGGAGGACGTGCTTGACCGGGTAGCGCGCGTAGAGGTGCCCGGTGGGCGTTTCGAGGACGAGGTCTAGGATGCGGTTGTCAAGGAAGGGGTACCGGGTAGGGATCATGTGGATGAGGGTTTCGTAATTGATGAAGGTCCGCGTGTTCGTTAGGGGGTACACCATGCCATGTTCGCACAGGGCTTTCCATGAGGGGTAGGTGACGCCGTGCGAGGTGACGGTTCCCCTGTTGTCGTGCAGGCTGGAGAGAAGAATCGCTTTGGGATCGGGCGTGTTCTTCACATACGGGATGGACCATCCATCTCCAGGCATCATGTCCTTGGGGAAGGCGTCGGCGTACGCTTGGGGGGTTTGGATGTTGCGGGAGCGGGTGGCGGGGCGTAGATGTTTGAGGAAGCTGGGGCGGGGTTCGTCGAGGGGAACGTAATCGATGCCGACGATGGCGTCGGCGTATTGTCCACAGAAGAGCGCGTCGACCTCGTCGTTGATTTCCTTGGCGAACCCGATGACTTTCGCGCTGTGGTAGAGCCCGTTGAAGCTGAGGATGTTCTTGGCGTTGTTGAGGACGCGTTCGTGGTAGTCGGGGCCGCGTTCGAGGAAGCGGAAGGGGGTGTTGGCTTGTTCTGCGACGCGCGCGGCGGTGGCTGCTTCGTAGTCGGTGGTGTCTTCGTTGAGGTGGATGGCGGTGAGGGTCCCGGGGTGCGCGGCGAGGATCGTTCGTGAGTCGGTGCCTCCGCTTAGGAGGAGGCCGGGGTTGCTGGCGTGTTGGGCTCGTTCTTCGATGGCGTGGGTGAGGGCCTTGTGGAAGCGGTCGACGGTGTCGTTGAAGGTTCGGGGTTCGGGGTTGGGTTGGGGTTGCCAGTAGGTGCGTTGGTGGGTTCGTTCTCCTTGGTGATCGTACGTGGTGAGGGTGGCGGGGGGGAGAAGGCGTGCTTGTTGGGTTGCGGTGTGTGTGCCCAGGGTGCGGTTGTAGGCGAGGAACTGCGTTGCGCGTTCGGGGTCAAGGGTCAGCGTGGTGTTGGGGTGCGCGTTGAGGCCTTGGAGGAGAGAGGAGAAGACGAGGTTCCCGGTGGGGGTGCGTGCGTGGTAGAGGGGTCGGCTTCCAAGACGGTCGGTGAAGAGGGTGAGGGTTTCCGCGTCGCGGTCGTGGATGATGCCTGTGAACTCGCTGTTGAGGCCGTGGACGAAGGAGGCGCCGTGTTCCTCGTAGAGGCGCGCGGTGAACGTGGCGGCGTCCTCGGTGGGTGAGCGCGTGGTGTAGGTTCCTTGGTGCTCGTGGCCGAGGATGTCTCCCCAGATCCAGAGGCTCACGTCGGGCGTCGTGAGGGTGGCGGGTTGGTTC
This sequence comes from Thermoplasmata archaeon, assembly GCA_003561665.1. GTDB lineage: Archaea > Thermoplasmatota > SW-10-69-26 > SW-10-69-26 > SW-10-69-26 > PWVY01. Next base: position 906 of record PWVY01000003.1, on the reverse strand, counting down.
TCGAACGAGCGTGGGTGGTCGACGTACGCGATCGTGATGGGCCCGTTCTGGTACGTGGTCCCGGCTTCGTGGCCGAGCACGTGCAGGATCTCCTGCATGGGTTTGATGCTGTCCGGTTGTCCTCCGATGATGCCACAGAAACCGCTCATGGTCGTCTCCTTCGAGGCTTAGGGAGCCTCGAACCCCCAGGCGCCCTGTAGGGATCCTTGGATGATGTCGAGGAACTGGCTGACTTGGTTGTCGAGGTTGAAGCGTTCAAGCGCGTAGGCGCGGGCGCGCTTGCCCATCGCTTCCCAGCGGTCTTGATCCTCGAGGGCTCGGTTGAGGCCGTGTTCGAGCGCTTGCGCCGTGGGCGCGTACACAAGCCACCCGGTGCGCCCGTCCACGATGGTCTCGCCGGGCCCTCCGGATGCGTGTGCGAGGACGGGGGTTCGCATCATCATGGCCTCGATGACGGTGCGCCCGAAGGGTTCCGGGTCCACGCGCGCGTTCACGATCACGTCACAGGCGGCGTAGTACCGTTCCGGATCCTCCACGCGGCCTTGAACGTGCACGCGGTCATCGATGCCAAGCGCGTGGGCGCGTCGTTGAAGCATCTGGGCGTACGTGCCATCCGTGGGGCCTCCGACGATGACGAGGTGAGGTGTGGGGTTGGTGTCGATGCGGCTTACGGCTTCGATGAGTTCGCGTTGGCCTTTCGTGGGGTGAAGGCGCGCGATGATGCCGACGAGGATCGCATCCTCAGGGGCGGGGATCGCGTCGCGGGGGATGGGGGTCACGGCGTCGGGTTGGAAGGTGCCCTCGTCCACGCCCAGGTACACATGGGGGGGTACGTGTGTGTCGCTGAGCGCGAGCGAGGTATGGCGGCTGTTCCCGATGGGAAGGATCCCGTAGCGATGGCAGAGG
>PWVY01000247.1 GCA_003561665.1 Thermoplasmata archaeon | reverse complement strand
TCTCTTTGGGGGCTGGTCTTTCTGCTGGGCATCGTCACTGCCGCCGGCTCCAGGAAGAAGGCCCTGATCGTCGGCCTGGTCTATTTTGCCGTGGTCGGACTGGTCTACGGATTGATGATGGTCGGCTTGCTCAACTTCTTCGCCCACTGGGGGCAAGGATTGATCCGCATCATCGTGGGCGTGGTGGCCGCCGTCTTCGCCCTGTTGAACATCCATGATTACTTCCGAAAAAAGACCGACGCTACCGTGGTCACCCCCAAGCGCCAGTCCCGGATCAAACAAAGGATCCTTCAGGTGATGGATCCCCGGAACGGGATCAGCACCCTGGTCAGCGGAACGGCCATAGTCGCCCTGGGGATCACCTTGCTGGAATTCCCCCTGACCTTCTCGCTTCCCATGGTCTGGGCCAATATCATGGCCCGTTATGAGGTCAGCCTATTGATGTTCCTGTTGTTGTTGATGGTCTATTTGTTGATCTACCTGGCCGACGAAGTGATCATCTTCCTTTCCATCGTCTTTGCCCTGGAGAAGGCCAAGCTCAACCAGAGCAAGGAACAGGCCCTGAAGTTGATCGGCGGGATAGTCATTCTGGCCCTGGCCTCGGCCTTGATCCTGGACTTGGAAGCGCTCAACACCCTGGCCGGCTCGGTCACCCTTTTCGGCGGAAGCCTGGTGGCGGCCTTGCTGATCATGGTCTTGTTTCCCCGAAGAAGAACATGAAGAAGATTCTCAGCCCTTTGGTGATCGGATTATTGGTGGTCGGGCTTCTGTCCTCGGGATTATGGTCCGGGCGAACTCGCCCCCAAAGACCGGAAGTCCCTCCGGATGATCCGGCCGTTCTCCGTTTCTTCTGGTCGGCCGGCTGTCCTTTCTGCCAGGAACAGCAAGAGTTCCTGGACGAGATCGGCCCCCGGCTGCCCGGCCTTAGGATATATGATCACGAATCCCAGTTCGATCAGGAGAATCGGGAGCTACTGATGCGCCTGGCCCAAAGCTACGGCCTGGAAAGGCCTTCCGGCACTCCTATCACCTTCATCGGGCCGGACCATTTCATCGGCTTCGATCCGGAGATCGCCTCGGAGATGCTTGAAGCCATCCAGCGTTGCCTGGAAACGGGGTGTCCCGACCCTCTTGCCCGACTTTAACAAGACCGCCTTCAAGGGGCGGTCTTTTCTTCCCGGCGCCGAACCCAGAACTTCCTGATCTCTTCCGGCACCAGGATGATGGCCGCCACTCCCAGGGCCAGCAACCATTCTCGAGCGGTCAGGGCCGTGGTGCGAAAGACGAACTGCATCCAGGGATGGTAGACCACCAACACCTGGAGCGAGACCACTATGGCCAAGGCGGCCAACAGGAAACGATTGCTGAAAGGATTGATCTGGAAAACGGACCTGTCCCAACTGCGGCAGTTCCAGGCATTGAACCATTGGAAGGCGGCCATGGCTGTCAAGGCCACGGTCCGGGCCTTTTCCAGGTCGAACACCAAATACTGCTCGAACAGCCAGATGGTCCCGATCATCATCGGCAGAGCCATGATCAGGATACGAAAGGCCATTGCTCCGTCCACGATATAGGCCCGGGCCTTTTCCAGGCGGGCCTTTAAAAGGCCGGCCGGTTTGGGTTCAAAGGCCAAGGCCACATCCAGGAACCCATCGGTGACCACATTCAGCCAAATGATCTGGGCGGCCAACAAGGGCAGGGGCAGCCGCAAGAAGAAAGCGGTGGCGATCAAGAGCAGTTCTCCGGAAGAAGTGGCAAACAGGTAAAGCACCACTCTTTTGATGGTCTGATAGATGCCCCTTCCTTCTTCTACCGCCGCCACCACGCTCTCCAGATTGTCATCAAGCAGAACGATGTCGGCCGCTTCTTTGGCCACCTCGGTGCCCAGCCGGCCCATGGCCACTCCCAGATCGGCCGCCACCAAGGAAGGGGCGTCGTTGACCCCATCGCCGGTCATGGCCACGATCTCCCGGCGGCGCCGGTAGGCCTGGATGATCCGAAGTTTATGTTCCGGCGTGACCCGGGCAAAAACGCTCACCCGGGCCAGTTTGCTTTCCAGTTCTTGTTCGCCCATCCGATCGATATCCTCTCCGCTGAGCGATTCGTCGCCCTCCAGGAAGATATTCGCTTCCCGGGCCACCGCCCGGGCCGCCGCCTCATAATCACCGGTGATCATGGCCACCCGGAGGCCGGCCGCCTGGAGCTTCCTGACCGCCCGGGCCGCTTCCGGCCTCAAAGCGTCCCTCATTCCGCAGAAGCCGAGAAAATCAAGCTTGGGCATCTTGGTCGGGTCGATCTTGCCCCCGACCTTCTTTTCGGCAAAGGCCAGAACCCTCAATCCGTCCTTGGCCATGTTCTCAAAGATTTGGGCCAGCTCTTTTCGGCGGGCCTCGGTCATCTGCAGTCGCCGGCCGTCCCGCCGCCAGCCGGTAGCGAGCGCCAGGATCGACTCCGGGGCTCCGACCACGGCCAACATTTTATTCCGGCCTTCTTGAAAGACCACCGCCTGATACTTGACCTGATAATCAAAAGGTATCTTTTGGATGATCGGTTTTGATCTTAAAACATCATCTCTTTCCAGGCCCATTTTGCGCCCCAGAACCTGCAGAGCGGCTTCCGTGGGATCGCCGGCGATCCGCCAACGATCCTCATCCTCGATGTAGGCCAAGCGGGCCGAACCGGCGAAAGCCGAGGCTTGGCCCACTCTCAACAGTTCCGGCCACTCCTCAAATCCGGCCGGCCGATTGTTGATCAGCACCCGCCCTTGGGGCTGGTAGCCGACCCCGCTGACCCGGAAGAAACGCCCTCCAACATAGAGTTCGCGCACTACCAGTTCATTCTTGGTGATGGTCCCGGTCTTGTCGATGGCCGCCACCCGCGCTTCGCCCAAGGCCTCGACCGCCTGAAGCCTCTTCACCAAGGCATTGCGCTTGCCCATCCGCCAAACTCCGGCCGCCAAGACCAGGGTGATCACGATCGGCAACCCTTCGGGGATGATCGAGACCGCCATGGCCACGATGGCCTCGAACGATTCCAATAGATCACGGCCGGTCAGCCAAGCATGGCCGAAAAGATAAGCGGCTGAAGCGATAAAGACCAGAATGATCAGCCGGGACAAGCGTTTGATATTGCCTTTCAGCGGAGATTCGGTGTCGATGGCCACGATCTTCTGAGAGATCTGACCGATGGCCGTCTCCATCCCGGTGGTCGTTATCACGGCCAAGCCGCTTCCGGTCAGGACATAAGTGCCCTTGAAGACCATGTTGACCTGGTCGGCCACCGTCGGCTGCCCCTTCAAGGCAACCTGGTCTTTGTGGACCGGCTGGGATTTGCCGGTCAGGGCCGCTTCATCCAATCGGAGCTGGTTGGCCTCGACCACCCGAGCATCGGCCGGCACCTTTTCTCCTTCTTGCAAGACGATGATGTCGCCGGGCACCACCTCCCAGTCGGGAACGATCAACTCCCGGCCTTCCCGAATGACCGTGGTATTGGTCTCAACGAACTTCTTCAAGGCATTCAGGGTATTCTGGGCCTTGCCTTCCTGGACGGTTCCGATAATGGCGTTGAAGACCAGCACGAACAGGACGATCAAAGCATCGATATGATCGTCCAGGATGAAAAAGATCAGGCTCGCCCCGAGCAGAACATAGATCAGGGGGCTCTGGAACTGGCGGAAGAATATCTCCAACAAGCTGTCCGGCTTGGCCTCGGGCAACTTGTTGGGGCCGAACTTGGCCATCCTTCTTTCGGCCTCTTTCGGCGACAAACCCGATAGCTGGGTGCGCAGCTTGGCCAAGGCCTCGGCCGTTTTTAAATTGTGCCAGGCGGTCTTCTTCATCTTTGCGAAGAGATCAATCAGCCCCGGATTCACTGAAATCGACCTTGTCCAATAATCGGCTGAACCGGGCGGGATAATAATAGACGAAAGGATCCCTGAATTGGCCCATTCTCTCGGTCGGGCTGACCATCGGCATGATCAGCGGCTCATCCTGGTAATCCCGCCAATCGATCAGAACCAACTCCTGCCAGCCCTGAGCAATGGCCTGTTCCTTGTCGGCGTGATAGACCACCGCCGGATGGTAGGGCAAGATCCGCTCCACCTTCTCCCGACTTAGATAGGTATGGATCCTCGTTCGGAAAAGATCACTGACATGGATGGGCCGGCCGAGACCCCCGACCAGAGCATAGCTTTCCCGAACGATCCTTTCTTTGAGCCGAGGATCGACCTCGTCGCTGCGGGCCCGGCGACTGACCAGGCCGACATCGATCAATCCCGCCTTAAGGTGTTCCAATACTTCTTGGGAGGTGCTCAAACTGACCATCTCCACTTGGCCCAAATGTTGAAAGGCCGCCGCATAAGGAGCCATTGTCCGGCAGTAGGCCAAACGGTAGGGAGTCGAAGGGCGGAGCCAAAGCCAGCCCAAGACCAAACACCCCAGGGCAAGCATCGCCCAGAATGATCTCTTCGCTATGGCATTCTTGCTGTTATCCATAGATCATGATCAAACAATTGTCGGGGTACCGAGATTCGAACTCGGGCCAGAGCCACCCGAAGGCCCCGTGCTGCCACTACACCATACCCCGTTACTTGACATGGAATCTTTCTCTGATCGAAAGGTCCTCTTCTTGCCTGACCTTCTCGATCTCCTGCTTGGCCCGGCCGGCCTGTTCCGCCAATTCTTGTTCCGACAGAGCGCCCATCCGCTCCACCTCCGGTTCCAGGATTTCCTTCTTGTTGTTTTTCGGGTCATCCAGCACCTGTTCCAGCAGAACGGCCAGGATGTGCCCGACCCGGGGCCCGGGCTCGATGCCCAAAAGCTTCATGATATCGTGGCCGTTCACCGCCAACATTTCGGTTGAGATCGGATCGCGGGCCAGCTTTTCGATCATATATTCCAAATGCCTCAGTTTATAAGGCTTGGCCTTGGGCACCCCGGAGCCGATCCGGTCGGCCATCCGAACCTTGATCAGGTCGGGCATATCCTCCAAGCCGACCTGACGGATCAGTTTTCGGACCGAGGATTCGCCGACCTCGTCCACATTATAATAGAAAAGGTGATAGCGCACCAGCTTGACCACCTTGTCGACATCCTGATTGGGAAACTTCAATCGGCGCATGATCTTCTTGGCCATGGCTGCTCCAACCACTTCGTGGTTGTAGAAGGTGGCCTCTTCTCCTTGCCCTTCCTTGGTCTCCGGCTTGCCGATATCATGGAGCAAGGCGGCCAGCCGCACGTGCAAGTTGAAACCTTGCTCGGCCGCAAAGCGAAGGCTGCGGATCGAATGCTCGTAGACATCATAGATGTGATGCTTGTTCTGGTCGACCCGGCGGCTCTTTTCCAGTTCCGGGATGATGTATTCCAGTAAACCGACCCGCTGGAACAATTCAACGCCTTCGGCCGCCCGATGGCTCATGATCGTCTTGACCAGCTCATCCCTGATCCTTTCAGCCGATATTTTCCGCAGCAAGGAAGCGTTCTTCCGGATGGCGGCCAGCGTTTTCTT